>NZ_CAUTUT010000009.1:0-114406 GCF_963541955.1 Hoylesella pleuritidis
CGACGGAAGTGTCACCCTGCACGACCACGGAGGAGTAAATATGAATTTCGATGGAAGGGGAAGCCACAGCTTGAATGCCGGTTCCTGTTCGTGTACAAACGTAGGCGAAGATGCCAGTGTGCTGAAGATGGACAAAGACGGAAATATCGACCTGTCGGGAAAGACAAAAATCACACTGACTATCGGAAGCAGTGTACTTACCATTACCAAGGATAAGGTAACCATCAAAAGCAAGAATATAGAACTCGATGGAGAGAATAATAAGATTACTGGAAATAAGAACGAGGTGAACGGAGAGACCACAATTGAAGGTAAGACCATAACGATCAAAGGAAAACCTGTTAATATCAATTAGAACTCTGACTATGGGCTATTGGGAAGAACTGAAAGAGAAAATTAAAGAGAAAGAATATGTTGAGTTTCAACAAGTCCGATACAGAAATGAGCAAACCGTTGCTATGAAGATAAATGGTATGCCTGTCAGTACTAATAGGCTGAAAACAGATTATACTGTTGAAAAGGTCTATAATTCTCGCCACGACATCATGCAGCTTGCATTCAACATCGATGACAATATCGTTTCTGTTTTTCCAACGCAATATCAAGCAGGGATGGACATGGTCGTAGATCTTGAGAAGATAAAATGTAAGGCTGTCATAAATGTGGATATGAATACTGGCCATATTGGTGAAATAGTAAACCACAAAGAAGTTGTTGAGGCATGGGAAGACTATAAAGAACATTTCAGGGATAAATACAAGTTCCTAAGATCGAGCGCTACTCAAAATGCTGTTCAACAGTTTCTAGAAACTCAGGACAAGCTGATTCTTGACCAGGAAATGATGAAAGCAGAAATGAACAGCAAGATGTTTTATATGCTTGTTTTCGATCATTATCTCGTGGAAAAACAAGAGTATAATGAACCTTATGCCATAACTTTTCCCTCTCAATTGTTCAAGGGAATCTCATTCCCAATGACTATGACACCTAAAATACATCAGGAATCTCCAAATAAAGTTGTTTACGACAGGAATGGGAGTGTGGATGAACATGTGACTTCGTCATCAGACATTGTTCGATTCTATGATGAGCAGTTCAAACCGACTATCCAATATAAATTTACGCAGTACAGACCATCTTTCAATATCCGTGAAACAGTTAATGAGGCAGAACGGCATATTGAAAATGCTGAAGTACATCTAATCGAAGAGGTAGTAAACAATGTTGACTTAACGATACTTTGCAAATTGAGAAAAATAGAATAGGAATATGACCTTTGAAATTGTATATTTGGGAACAAACATTGTCTGCACAAACATGACATGCGGTGTCCCTCGTAAAATAGGATGCATTGAACAACCACGTTTTGAACAATACCGCGCAACTGATCCTACACCTATTATGACTTATAAAGACACCAAGATATCAGCATGTTTTGAATGCAGGCTGACCAAAAGTTTTGCTTTGGGCATTTTGAGCAACTTGGGAGGTATGTTGCTTGGCTTGGCTGCAGCAGTATTAGTAGTAGCAGCGGTAGGAGTTCTTGTTGTTGGAACAGGCGGACTCGGTGCACTTGCTCTTGGAACTGTCGGCTTTCTTGTAGGAGAAAGTTTGGCAGCAGCAGGTGTCATTGCAGGAGCTACACTCGCGCTTACAGCTATAACCTATGGCTATAAGCAGGAGAATGACTGTGATGTAGTATCCAGTATGACATGGGATGCATATCATCGGAACATAAAGGTGGGAGGCAATTATGTGATTGTCGATCGTTCCTTACTGGAATGCCCACAAGGAGGCTTGATAACGATTATCATGGATGATGCTATTGCGCAAGAGGCTGCCAGTATGTTAACAGCCGCCAATAAAGAAATTATCTCAAAAAAGTGTGAGAGCGAATTTTGGCAGGGAATGGTCAGCGGAGCAACTGGCGGACTGAATCCCGTGTCACTGACTATATCCAGTGGTTTTCACTTCTACGACTGGTTTACAGCAAAGTCACATCATAATGAAATGTATAATAGTAAAGAGTATCATGACAAATGGCTTACGGAACATTCGAATGAATTGCAGATAGGCGAAGGTGTAGCTGAAGGAAGCTGGAAAACAGCTAAAGATACAAAGGCTACATACGAGACAGTGAAAAAGGTTTCTCAGGACCTTGCTGCACAGGAAAGGGGATATAAACGGTTAGCTCAGAAAGCCGCAGAGAAGAATACAAAAGCTGCTGCAAAACATGCTTCTATACAAAAGCAAAACGTTGAGAAAATTTCTGCCAAACATGCCAAAGAAGTAAGCAATGGTTGGAAAAAGTTTGGAGCGAATATTGCTAAAATTGGCTTAGGCGTCCTTGGTGGATTTGCTGCCATGAAAATAGCTGAAGCATATGATCAAGAGATTGATGTTGCAGAACGAGATATGATAACAAAACTGCAAGAGACGATTAATAATGACAGGAATAAGGCAGGTGGACCTATTACCGCCTATTCATTAAATGAATGACAAATGAATAAAGAGAAATGGTTGGCTATAGTTTTAACTATAGGATCTTGTCCCAGTGGTATTTTGAGGGCCATCGGTTTTTTCGTATTGGCACCACTGCTGTATAATGCTTGTGAATATCTTTTCAACACCGGTAACACCGATGGGTTGAAGTATGTAGATACTTATATAAAAGATTCCAAAATTATTTCCATCAACTTTCCTCATAGTTATGATCAGACATGGTTTAAATTTAATAGTTATAGTGACAGATATAGACACAAGAAATGTTGCTACACAAGAAGCTTTTATAGTGATTCCCTTAAAAGGTATATATCATTTTATATGTTTGAGGGCGTAGATTTCTTCAATAAGGAGAAACGCGGAGGTGACCTGGGAGCAGGAAGAATAAAGTCGTACTTCAATCCCGACAATGTCTTCCTGGTTCATGTGAATAAGACACAGCTAAATGATCCTAAATACGGAACGAAAGAGAATCCAATCCCAGTATTCTGGCACAAGTTTGTTTCAGGAACTGTTGATCGCCAAATTAAAATGGATAATACCCCCTATGACCGCTCCACAAAGTCAATTCCTTATTTCGACGTTCAAGACAACGTCACAGCCGAGGAAAATCGACTGTTTGTAACGGAGTATCTTACACGTATCATTGACAAAGACGAGTTGGTGAGACTATTCGGGAAGAAATGATATTGTAAGCGGCAGGAGGTAGAATTACTAAAAGGGTCTGAGTATTGTTTTGCTGCTTATTCATTAAAGGAATGACAAATGAATAAAGAAAAATGGTTGGCTATAGTTTTAACTATAGGATCTTGTCCCAGTGGTATTTTGCGGGCTATTGGTTTCTTTGTGATAGCCCCCTTAATTTATAATGTATATAGCTATTTTGCCAATACGGGCGACACTGACAATTTACGGTATATAGAAACTTATATTGGCGACTCGAGAATTATCCGCGTAGAGTTGCCAACCAATATCGATCAACTGGATGCCAACTTTATTACCAGTTATCGAGATAGGCATCGACATCTTATTTACTATTTTACTGCCTCTTTCTATGATGCTAGACTAAAAAAACATGTCGCAATATGTATGTTTGAGGGAGTTGACTTCTTCAACAAGGAGAAACGTGGAGGTGACTTGGGAGCAGGAAGAATAAAGTCGTATTTCAATCCCGGAAATGTCTTCCTGGTTCATGTGAATAAGACGCAGCTAAATGATCCTAAATATGGAACGAAAGAGAATCCTGTCCCGGTATTCTGGCACAAGTTTGTTTCAGGTAAAGTTGATCGCAAGTTTAATGATGACGGCACCCCCTATGACCGCTCCACAAAGTCAATTCCTTATTTCGACGTTCAAGACAACGTCACAGCCGAGGAAAATCGACTGTTTGTAACGGAGTATCTTACACGTATCATTGACAAAGACGAGTTGGTGAGACTATTCGGGAAGAAATGATATTGTAAGCGGCAGGAGGTAGAATTACTAAAAGGGTCTGAGTATTGTTTTGCTGCTTATTCATTAAAGGAATGACAAATGAATAAAGAAAAATGGTTGGCTATAGTTTTAACTATAGGATCTTGTCCCAGTGGTATTTTGAGGGCCATCGGTTTTTTCGTATTGGCACCACTGCTGTACAATGCTTGTGAATACCTCTTCAACACCGGTAATACAGACGGGTTGAAGTATGTGGATACTTATATTAAAGATTCCAAAATCATTTCCGTCAGTTTCCCCCATGGTTATGATCAGACATGGTTCAAAAATAAAACTTATAGCGACCGATATAGACACAGGAAACGTTGTCATACAGAATCCTTTTATAATGATTCCCTAAAAAAGTATGTATCATTTTATATGTTTGATGGCGTTGATTTTTTCAATAAAGAGAAGCGAGGAGGTGACCTGGGAGCAGGAAGAAGAAAGTCTTATTTCAATCCCGACAATGTATTCCTTGTTCATATCAACAAGACACAGCTGAATGACCCGAAGTACGGAACGAAAGAGAATCCTGTCCCGGTATTCTGGCACAAGTTTGTTTCAGGTAAAGTTGATCGCAAGTTTAATGATGACGGCACCCCCTATGACCGCTCCACAAAGTCAATTCCTTATTTCGACGTTCAAGACAACGTCACAGCCGAGGAAAATCGACTGTTTGTAACGGAGTATCTTACACGTATCATTGACAAAGACGAGTTGGTGAGACTATTCGGGAAGAAATGATATTGTAAGCGGCAGGAGGTAGAATTACTAAAAGGGTCTGAGTATTGTTTTGCTGCTTATTCATTAAAGGAATGACAAATGAATAAAGAAAAATGGTTGGCTATAGTTTTAACTATAGGATCTTGTCCCAGTGGTATTTTGCGGGCTATTGGTTTCTTTGTGATAGCCCCCTTAATTTATAATGTATATAGCTATTTTGCCAATTCGGGCGACACTGATAATTTACAATATTTAGAAACTTATATTGGCGACTCGAGAATTATCCGCATAGAGTTGCCAACCAACATCGATCAACTGGATGCCAACTTTATTACCAGTTATCGAGATAGGCAGCGACATCTTATTTACTATTTTGCTGCCTCTTTCTATGATACTAAGCAAAAAATTAGTAGTATCGTTTGTTGGCTGCCATTTGTGTCAACTCTTTTTTCGGAATCAACACGATACCAAATAGTACATGCAGCAAATTTCTGACTTAAAATTAAGAAATAATGGAATATAAACTAAGACTCACAGGTATCACGACACTACGCCCATATATGTTTGCTGCTGGTGGAGGCCTTTTAGGCTGTGTGGTAGGTTACCATTCCTATTGTTGTTCGACAAGCATATAACTTTCCCTTTGGAACTTTGCCAAGAGATAGAGAAAGAAACGCCCTCGAAATTTTTGTTTACCCCCGCCCAGTGTAACAACGGAGATATACCCGTGCAGAACGCTATGTGGTGAATACGAAAGCGGAAGAACCTCTGCTGAATGTAGACGACCGAAAGATTTCTGCAAATTTCGGCTGCCGGAATCCGCAAAGTTTCTACGCAGGTCTGTGCACACCTCTGTGTAGAAGTCTGTATCGGAATTGTCATTACCGCCGCGATCGTGCCACGCCCAGTGCGGCAGCAGTGGCCGCCGCAGCTTTGCTTGCCACCAAGGCCGCCCTCATTTTCACGGCAGGCGTCGTCATAGTGAGCTGCCTTGCATATGCGGTAGACCACGATTGTGACAAAACACAGGCTTGCGAGTGGCAATTACCGCATATGCAAGTGAAAATAGAAGGCCGACCTGCTTTGTTAAACAAATCACGTATGATATGCACTCATCAAGGAGTTATAGAAATTATCCTTAACGAGCAGACTGCTATCAAAGCGGCAGAATATATTTCTTCTTGTAACAACAAAGCCTTTTGGTGGCAGGTAGGCAGCCAAGCCTTACAGGGAGTATTTACCGGTATGGCAGCAGGTGCAACCGGCCCCGTCAGACTGATTGAAATGGGCATTAACGTAGGGATATACTATATTTCCGAATATGATAAGGAATTGGGAACACAAGCCACAAGAGCAAACATTGCCTGCGATGCAACAGATGACGTAGTCAGCAGTATGACTTCCGTAAATGCGACACGCAATGCTGCACAATCTTCCAAAGAAACAATGAATGGCTATCAGAGTATGATGAAAACAGCCAAAATGCTACAAACATTCGAAAATTCCTGCAACCTTACACTTGATTTCTGAATTTGCTTTTTCCTAATCAATAAAAAACTTAAAAATCTGAACACTTTTCAGATAGAGACTTTATTTAAAGATCCAGAAAACGGTCAAAATTCGAAAGAAAAAACCTCCGAAAAGACACCAAACTGTCGAATATTCCAAATAAAAACAAACCTTTCTTTCGTTTTTAATGCATATTTGTATCAAACGAGAAGTATAGGAGTAGACCCTTACAACTCCCTAAGTTCTGCCCCACAAGTATACGACTTGTTAACAGTAAATATTAGGAAATATCATAGCCTTTTCTTAGTTAATATTTAAGATTATTTAGTACGCCCTATCATAGTACTGTCGTTGGACCCTTTGACAATACATATTTCCAATTCAGTCATAGATGAAGAGAATTGGTTTACAGAATAAACAGATTATCACCCCAATTATCAATTATCACTTAAATTGAACTTAACACGAAGTGCTTTAAGGGCACGCGAAATATGATTCCCGACAGTCTTTTCGGAGATTTTGAGAATTTCTGAAATAGCCTGATACGTCATATTATCGCGTTTTGCCATCAGCAAGACCTGTTTGCGTTTGGGCGGAAGACAATCTATGGCAGCCCAAAGCTCGGCTTCGTGAGCAGACCGTTCTATTGTTTCCTCATCGCTGATACGCTCATCTAAATCTTGCGGTTGAATAGAACAGTCAAAAGATTGTCCCTTGCGAAGCATGTCGACACAGGCGTTTCTCACAGACGCATACAAATAGCCCCGGACATTTTCCGGTCGTTGTTCTGTTTGTCCACGCTCAATCAACCGGGTAAAACATTCCTGTACAACGTCCTCTGCAGCATCCACATCCTGCAAATAATGGATGGCGTAAAGGCATAACGGTCTGTAATAACATTTGAAAATTCGGTCGATATCGTGCATTCTACCGTAATCTGTTTCCTTAACCGTTGCAAAAGTAATGAAAATTTGCCAATTGAGAATTCCACAAATACATTTTAGATTGAAAATATTTAACGTGAACTCAAAGTAAGGTATGTATCAATATCCAGAGAGTTTGACGCACAGATTGCATTATTTTAAATCCATCAATTAATTCTATATTAGTTATTGATTTATATAGATAAACCTGTTTAATAAAAAGTATAAGACAGGAAACAAAATAATTTAACATCAAGTAATAAAAATAGAAATAAAATTGTAACTTTGCATTGGACTTGGTGCACAGATGTGCTCAGATCTTTCTTTGTGGGTTAATAATTTAGCGTTTGCTATTTATTCAATAACGTTCAGGAAACTTGGCGGTAGAATGAACAACAAGAATGAATGAATATGTGAACGTCCGCGATAGCGTGGGCGTCTCTCATTCCTTGTTGTAGGTTTCCGCCAAGTACCTCTGGACGTGGGTGATTTCGTCCACGCTTCACGTTAGGTACTTGGCTATCTCTTTCGTAATTCGAGTAAAAAGCATCGCATTAAACATTTAATGCAATGACAAGAGAACAGACGACCATATTAAAAGGTGTCGCTATTTTGATGATGTTATTCCTTCATCTATTCAATAATCCCGATATTGGGAATTTTTGTGATCCGCTAATATTCCTTGGTGGAGTGCCTTTAGTGAATATCATTAGTCGGGCCTGCAATCCAGTTGGAATTTTCCTTATGCTTAGCGGCTATGGATTAAGTTATACCTATTTTCATAGCAACCTTTCTTTCAAAGGGCAGTCGAGGAGGTTGTTGAAACTTTATATCCATTATTGGCTTATTCTGTTGATATTCGTTAGTATTGGACACTTCGTTAATGCAAGCAAATACCCGGGTAGCATTACTGACATCATCTTGAACATTACGAGTCTCAGCAGTAGCTATAACTCCGAGACGTGGTTTTTATTTCCATATATGTTGTTATCCTTTACTTCGATATGGATATTTAAAACTATTGATAAAGTAGGATGTGTATTTAGTCTCATCATCTCAGGTTTTCTCTATGTTGTTAGCTGCTATGTAATTAGCCGTTATATTGCCCCGACTCAGGCTTATACAGCGTGGTATAATTATATCTTAATATATTTCAATACCTTGTTTCCATTTGTTATTGGCGCCATTTTTCATAGGCAAGTAGAACAAGGACGGACAAACATCCCTTTTCTTAAATCTAATAGTGTTACTGCCCCTTTAATTTTATTTACTTTATTTATCTTAAATTGTTTCATTTCAAGTGCGATAACCTCACCTTTCTTCGAATTCGCTTATATTTTTCTTCTATTGCATATCAACTTTACTGGAATACTAAAACGATTTTTGCTTATTATGGGAAAACTTTCACTGATAATATGGTTAACCCATTCTTTCTTTTGCTACTATCTATTCCACGATTTCATCTATGGATTCAAATATCCACTACTTATCTATATTGTCCTTATTTCCATTAGCTATTTAGTTTCAATCCCGATAATGTTTATTGCCAATAAGACAATACAAGCGATACCCCATATTAACGGAAGTTCGATGAATCCAAAATATTTACAACACCAGTAATCGAGATTATAGAATAAGGATTATAATGGGGATTATCTCCCTTTTTGACATTGTGGAATTCACAATGATCATAATAGCAATTATTATTTATAATTCTTTATATTTTACTACGAACTATCACGATAATTTCACGAATTACTAAACTCTCAAACACTTATAATTCGTAAATTAAGTCCCACTCAAAAGAAAAAAGTACAAGAGTTAAAGGTGTGCCTTATTTCTACCCTTATACTTTTGTACTTTTATCTACTTATATATAATGCCATTAGCGACTTCCTATTTATCAAACCTCGACTCCATTAGGGACTCAGATACCGCACCAGGCGCCTTTGCAGAAGTGTGTAATGGATACGCAGGTCTGCATTTCAGGTTTTCTTGATACGTGCAGACAGGATTTTTAACTGCTACGCATAGTGCAGGATAAACTCAAACGTGCGGTCGATGGTAACTGTCCACATCGATTCGGGTTCTCCATAACCGCGCCCAAAGTAAAAAACGCACAATCGTCAACCGCCGAATGCAGACCGCGAACATTGCTGATATAGACATCATTCACCCCGACTTCAACAGACCTACATACAGGCGCTGCATTGTGATGTCCGTCTCTGTAAGTGACTCGTCGCCGGCCAGTGTTTTCCGGAAAACATCTTGATAAACGTCTTCACAATAGATCATCGGGGCGTAAGAAGTAGAGTCTAAATAATAGAAATGGCCAGGCGGTGAACAGCTCCCATCGCCATCGCTTGCAGGTCTCAGGCCAGCATTCGATACGGATGACCGCTCAATCCTGGCAACTCTGAAAGTCGAGATTGTCGTAATTGAGCTTGGCATTGGCCACAGCACGTGCATTGATAGCCGTGGTAAGGAGTTCAGAGTTGACCACCTACATCACCACCGAACTGTCTTTCCCGACAAATCGGATATGCACTAAGCTCGTGTTTTTGAATCCCGACTCGCCCATTTGCGGGTTAGACACCGATGAGCATATCCCGCCCCAAAGAAGTGGGCGGAAATTCGATGAACAGTTTTCCATCGGTTTTATACAGCGAAATGAACGGTCCTTTGACCGAATCGTAACGATGGTCAGTGAGTGTGCGTTAATAGGTATCCAATCCGTTAGGAGCGGGGCACACACCTTCGTGGCCAGGCCGTGCAACATAATTGAAATACACATCGTCCAATCACGAAAGGAACCAACCCCAGAGTAACCGTGAAACATGCATTGTAGAGCGAATCAACAGGAGATGTGGACGAGCAGCCGTAATTTTCAGACCGAATTATTGCTTGTAAGCTAAAAAAGGCGTACATTTGCAGAAAAATAAAAGCATAGATGAAGATCCTGGCTTGGGTGGGACGAATTTTCAGTTGGGCTTTTTACCCCGTGCACATCAATGCGGCGTTCTTCGCATTTATGTACGCATTGGGGGTGATTTGTGCTTGGCTCACTGTCCCGAATACGCGAGGGGCGCACCTTTATGAGCATACTTACACCGAGCTTTTCGTCGATTTGTATGCCGTCTGTGTGTTGTTGGCACTCATTCCGCATCGAGTGCGATTGTGGATAAAGGCTTTGCTCTATCTGATTCTTTATTCGACAGCTATAATAGACGTTTATTGCTTCGTCAAATTCGACTCGACCATCACACCGACAATGCTTCTGCTCGTGGGAGAAACCGACAGTCGCGAGGCAAGTGAGTTCCTCCAAACTTATCTTTCACCTGATCTTCTCTTCTCTCCGGTAGGCTTTATCGTGCTGTTAATACTTTTGCACATAGCCAAAATATTTATACCACAACTGCAAAAATATCTTTCTTATCGCGCGAAAATCTTCCTGAAAGCCTACCGACAACGGTTGCACAACAGGCTTGGGAGGTATCAACCAGCAGTCGGTTTGCTTTGTATAGCACTGCTGATTTACGGCATTGCCGTAACGGCTCACAACAAGTCGGCCACTTGGAAACTGATGTCGGCCGAAACGATAGGCGCCGTCGAGCATACATTGACCGAGAAAGATCACGCCATTCTCTATACCCCCATCAGTAGATTGGTATTCAATCTCTATGCCAACTCATTGGCTTCGCAGCAAATCAATAAGTTGATTGTAGCCGCGAACAAGGCAAAAGTAGACAGCTGTATCTATCGTTCACCGAATATCATATTGATTATCGGTGAGAGTTACGGCCGTCTTCACTCGCAGCAATACGGTTATTTTATGCCCACAACACCCCGACAAGTAAAGCGCGAAGCCTCAGGACGGCTCGTAAAATACACAGATGTGGTGTCTCCTTGGAACTTAACGAGCTTCGTATTTAAGAACGTTTTCTCGACGCACGTTATCGGACAAGCCCACGAATGGTGTGATTATCCCTTGTTCCCAGAGCTATTTCGCAAGGCGGGTTACCACGTAACATTCCTCACCAATCAGTTTCTACCCAAGGCAAAAGAGGCCGTTTACGATTTCAGCGGCGGCTTCTTCTTGAACAATCCTACATTGAGCAAGGCGCAATTCGACACGCGCAACGACTCGCTGCACGCTTATGACGACGGACTCTTGCGTGATTACGAACGCTTAAAAGTGCAAAACGGCGAGCATAATCTGATTATTTTTCATTTAATCGGACAACACGTAAACTATCGGACACGGTTCCCGAGCGACCGCCGACGCTTTCATACAGAGGATTATGATGCGAAACGGCCCGAATTGAACAATCGACAAAAACGCGTTTTGGCTGATTATGACAATGCTGTGTTATATAACGACTCAATTGTTGACCAAATCTGCCGTCGCTTCGAACATCAAGATGCCGTCGTAATCTATATGCCCGACCACGGCGAAGAGTGTTACGAGGGGATGCGCGGCTTCATTTGTCGCAATCATTCGGCACAGATCGATTACGATTTGGCACGCTATGAGTTTGAGATTCCGTTCTGGATCTGGTGTTCACACAAGTATGCCGTACACCATCCCGAAGTCTTTCGCAAAATTGTTATGGCCCATCGGCGTCGCCTGATGACCGATGCCGTTCCCCATTTGTTGCTTTATCTCGCAGGCATTCACGCCCCGGCCTATCACGAACAATACAATATACTCTCGCCGAAGTATGACGAACGTCGCCCGAGACTGCTCAAAGGGCGCGTGGATTACGATAAACTCAGGTCTCAAACAGCGGCCTCTCTCACCCCCTCCAAAGGAGTGGAGAACGTGCATTAGTGGTAAATGGATATGCAAATACAAGCCAAACCGATTCTCTCCAAAAGAGAAGGGAACGCACATCGATGATAAACCTACATATAATAAAGTAAGTGGAAGACTATAAAAATAAGCAACCCAATAACGTGCAAGCCTGTTCCAACACTGCAAAAATCACTCCTCTTTCAGAGGGGAAAGGGAAAACCGGCATGCTTGCTCGCCATCAATGTGCAGCACTTCGTGGTTTGGCAATCCTCGGCATTGTATTACACAACTACTGTCATTGGCTCAGTCCCATCATAAAAGAGAATGAATACACGTTTTCCCGACACAATGTGACACAACTGATACAGGTCATTCAGCATCCCGATCTTTATTTCCCGCTCCATCTCTTATCATTTTTCGGCCATTACGGAGTCCCTATCTTCCTCTTCCTCAGTGCTTACGGATTAGTGAGAAAGTATGAAATGACCTCCCCTAATCTCTCCGAAGAAGGGGAAAAGAACCAAGAGACATCCTCTAAAAAACGTCTCCACTCCTTGGTAGAGTCTTGGGGAGGCTCTTTCATCTATCCCCACTTCCTCAAGCTCTTCAAATTAATGATGGTAGGATTTGTGGCTTTTACAATTGTAGACAGCATTACCCCAGGCACATTCCACTATCAATTCGGGAACGTTTTGGCACAACTCGCGATGATAAGTAATCTCTTCCCCCATCCTGATAAAGTGATTTGGCCGGGACCCTATTGGTTTTTCGGACTGATGTTGCAACTCTATTGCGTGTACAGACTGCTGCTTTACCGTCGTCATTGGGGCTTTACAGTGGCTTTGATAGCCATTTGCTGGTTATTGCAAACAGTTTGTCAGCCCGACGGAGAGACGCTGAACCGCCTGCGATATAACTTCATCGGCGGCGTATTACCATTCGGTACAGGCCTGCTTTATGCCCGATGGGAACGCCCTTGGCCATCGGTGGCACTGTGGACAATTCTTATTCTGTCGTCGGTGGCGGTTGTCAGTTTCAGCATCAATTATCAATCGTGGTTTTGGGTGCCGCTGTTCGTCTGTGCATTTGCTGTGAGCGGTATCCGATTTTTACCTCGATGGCTGACTGATCCGCTGTCGTGGATGGGCGGAATATCCGCAGCTCTCTTCGTATGCCACCCTATTACGCGCAAGATTTTCATACCGATGAGTCACCGAGGCGACGTTTATTCGGGACTGTTGCTCTATCTCATCGCCTCCGTTTCGATAGCGTGGCTATTCCGAGCATTGATAAAACGAATTTCCAATCCTAAACTGTGAGCATACGCAAAGAAATGAAATGGAAGATCGAAGACATCGAACTGCATAATATCAGCAGGTTTCGCGGCGAGTTGATGGGCATTGCGATGCTCTTCATTATCCTCTTTCACGTATCCCTTCCACAGTCAGATGCATTCTTCGGACTACGTAGAATGGGCAACATCGGTGTCGATATATTTCTCTTTTTGAGCGGAGTGGGGCTCTGGTTTGCGTGGACTCAGCATCCGTCTATCACGTATTTCTTTTCCCGTCGCTATCTCCGCATCTATCCCGCTTGGCTGATCGTGGCCTGTTTGTACTACATTCCCGATTTCATTCACGGCGAGGGACATAGCCAAAGCCTATCAGACACTGTCGGCGACATTACTATCAACTGGGATTTTTGGCTCAACGGCGAACTCACTTTTTGGTATATACCCGCCATAATGATGCTTTACACAGTCGCACCGGCCTATATGCAACTTATTATTAAGCATCCGATATATCGCTGGTTACCCGTAGTGATGATTATGTGGTGCATACTCGTGCAGTGGGTAACGCCCATTCACGATCTCGTGGGCCATTTGGAGATCTTCTGGAGCAGGCTACCCATTTTCTTTATCGGCATCAACTGCGGTGAGATGGTACGTCGACAAGCTACGATGGACGGTGCTTCCATCTGGCTGATAGTCCTTATATTCACGATGGCTCTATGTGCTTCTGTCTTCCTCGAACAGCAATTGCACGGCCAATTCCCACTTTATGTGGAGCGGATGTTGTATATTCCGCTCACTGTTACAGCCATTTTCATCCTCAATAGAGTGCTTTGTCACACCCCCGAATGGTTCAATCAGATGTGCCGTTTCATAGGAGCACTCAGCTTAGAAGCCTATCTTCTCCACCTCAACTTTGTTTTGGCATATATCGAGAAATGGCATTGGGGCTATTGGCCCACCTTCTTCGTCTGCGTGGGAATCACGTTACCGGCAGCTTGGTTGCTGCATCAGACGGTACGTTTGATAGAAAGGAAACTCGCAAAATGAAACAAATCTTTCGCCTGATCAGGCCTCAACAATGGATTAAAAACGCTTTTGTGTTCATCCCGATGTTCTTTGGCGGCAGTCTGTTAAACGTGCGTGACATCACGACTTGTGCCATTACGTTCTGTGCTTTCAGCCTGATTGCCTCGGCTATTTATTGCTTTAACGATGTCATCGACATAGAAGCCGACCGCAAACATCCCGTAAAATGCCACCGCCCGATTGCTTCCGGTGCTGTCAGTATACTCCAAGCATATGTGATGATGGCATTACTCACGGCCGGCTCAGTTGTTTTAGTGCTGAGTCTCGGTCCCAATCGTTGGCGTGTCGGCAGCGTTTTGCTGGGCTATTTGTTGCTGAATATCGCCTATTGTAAGGTCTTGAAGCGTTACGCCATCATCGATGTGTGCATTGTTGCATTCGGTTTCGTCTTACGAATTCTGGCCGGTGGCGAGGCTACCGACATCGCTCTCAGCAACTGGTTGGTGCTGATGACCTTCCTATTAACGCTCTTTCTCTCTTTCGCTAAGCGTCGCGACGATGTGATTAGAATGAATCAGACAGGCGAACCACCGCGAATGAACACCAGTCGATATAATCTTACGTTCATTAATCAGGCTATCACCATTACGGCTTCGGTCACTTTGGTATGCTATGTGATGTATACGGTGTCACCGGAAGTGGTAAGCAGACTTCACACACGTTATCTTTACCTCACCAGTGTATTTGTGTTAGTGGGACTGTTAAGGTATATCCAGCTGGCCGTTGTCGATGGAAAGAGCGGCGATCCAACACAAGTCATCCTGCACGACCGCTTTACACAACTCATCGTTTTGGGTTGGAGCGTGAGTTTTTTTGTGTTGATTTATTTGTTGTGAAGTAGGTTTGGTAGGTGTAGTAGATACAGTAGTTTTTGTAAGTGATGAAAGAACAAATTTATATATACGATTTTGACGGCACACTGACACGGCGAGACTCATTCTTAGATTTCATTCGCTACACGTGCGGAAGTCGCTCGTTATACTGTGGATTACTATTATTCAGCCCGTTATTAATACTGATGAAACTGCGATTATACGCTAATGGTCGGGCGAAAGAGCGTCTCTTCACACACTTCTTTCAAGGAATGAGCATCCGAGTGTTTGATGATCTCTGTGCGAAATACGGTCTTTCGCGTGCCGATTTGCTGTTAGATGCAGCGCGAAAAGCCGTTAATGAGGTTGCATCTAACGGTTACCGAATTTTCATTGTCAGTGCAAGCGTCGACCGCTGGGTACTTCCCTTCTTTCGAGACGTGCCTAATGTGACGGTCATCGGCACGCAAATTGAAGTCGAAAACGGGTTGGTTACGGGCCGATTCAGCACTCCCAACTGTTACGGAGCAGAGAAAGTGCGACGCATTCAGGCCCTCTTACCCTATCGAGAACAATACAAACTCATTGCCCACGGCGACAGTCGGGGCGACAAAGAGATGTTAAACTATGCAGATCAAGGATACTTTCGCCCGTTTAGATGAGACCAAACGACAACAGATGGGCGAGGTTTTACGCTTCGTTATCGTCGGAATTATAGCCACACTGTTGCAATATGGCATTTACAGTGCATTGATTTTATTCATCCCAAACAAAGCTTCGGCAGCGCAAATACAACTATATTCCACCGTAGCTATGAGCATCGGCTATGCCATTAGCTTTGTTTTCAACTTTCTGGCAAGCACCCATTACACATTCAAAGTGAAAGTAAACGCTCGCCGCGGGGCCGGTTTCGTCCTGTCGCACGTAATCAATTACCTGTTGCAAATAGGCACATTAAACCTCTTTCTATGGTTGGGCATAAGCCGACAATGGGCTCCTGTTCCGATGTTCTGCATCTGCGTACCGGTCAATTTCATCTTGGTGCGATTCTTTTTAAAACATTGAAACGATGCGAAAAATCCTCCGTCTTTTTCAAATTCACCGAGAAGAGCGATGGCCTGCACTGCTGCTCATCGTACTCTTCACCGTTTTAAACGCGCTTGTTATTCACAAGTACGCAACCCAATTCACCTTATCTCATAAGAATTATCGGGCTTTTTTTATTCAGACTTTCCACATTTCAGGTTACGATCCATTGACTTATGAAGTCGTTTCACAGTGGACCACGGGCTATAACATATACCGACATCCGCTGTTGGCATTCTTGATGTACCCTGTTTACGGGCTCAATCAAGGTTTAATAACGCTTACCGGTCTTAACTGTGTACAATTCGTTGTGGCCGTTTTGCTGCTTTTCTGCACACTTTATACCTTTATTTTTCTGTTAAGAATCTTCAAAGAACTTATCGGTTTGCCGCAAGTCGATGCGCTATTGCTCGCTTTTCTCACCTTTTCTTTTGCTTATGTGTTGGTCGCTTCGATTGTTCCCGACCATTTCATCTTATCGATGTTCATACTGATCTTCACCCTTTACGTCAACGGAAGACGACAAATGGCAGGCCGACCGTTGACCCGATGGCAAACCGTTGGCCTCTTTCTGCTCACTGCGGGCATATCGCTCACCAACGGCATAAAGGTGTTTCTTGCCGCACTTTTCACCAATCGCCGCCGCTTTTTCAAGCCTTCGTTCTTACTTCCAGCCGTCATTCTTCCCGTTATCGGACTCGGGATGTTCGCTCAATGGGAGTTCGACACATTTGAAAAGCCTAAAAACGAACGACGTGAAGCATTCAAAGTACGAAGCGAAAAACGACAACGTGCGAAACTGTTTCAGGCCTATCAAACAGCGAATGAGCTGAAAGACTCAGTCCAAATCGCTGCAATCGTCGACTCGGTGATGCGACTTCGCGCCTTAGAAGCCTATCAAAAGCAGCAGCAAGAGCCCAATGTAGCACACAAAGGAACGCCCATCGCACAAGTAGAGTTCCTAAATTGGAGCGACATCAGCACTTCGCGGGGCGCCACTTGCATCGAGAATCTCTTCGGCGAGTCGTTTATCCTACACCGAGAACATCTCCTTGAAGACACGCTTGCAGGCCGACCGGTCATCGTTCGTTATCGTTCGGCCCTGCCCTATATCGCCGAAGGGCTGATTATCTGCCTCTTCCTGTGCGGTATTTGGTGCGGACGCAGAAGCCGATTGATGTGGATGAGCCTCTCGTTTTTCGGTTTCGACCTACTGCTTCATCTGTTGATCGGCTTCGGAATCAATGAAGTTTACATTATGACTCCGCATTGGGCGTTTGTCCCGACAATAACAACGGGTTTTCTGTTTAAAACTTTACAGGGACGAAAACGCATACTTTTACGTGGCATTACGGCGTGTCTTGCCGGTTCGCTTTTGGTTTATAATGTAACACTCATTGTGCAATACCTCCTCCGATGATACGCATTTTCAAGTTGAAAAACGAAGAGCGGTGGATCGCTCTCACAGCTTTTGTAGTCATCGCAACACTGCTCGGCCTGATGATTTACCAATATTCGCCCCTCTTTCTCAAAGGAGGCGCATTGGGATATTGGTCTATTTTCTCGCGCAATTTCCGTATGTCGGGTTACGATTGTTGGTCTTACATCACGCTGTCAAACCTTAGAATCCACTTTGAAACAATGCGTCACCCGCTCTTTCTGTCGCTTCTTCTACCCTTGTTTCAAATCAATCAATGGCTGATGGATGCCACAGGAATCAACTTCGCAGTGTTCTTAATGGGTACACTGACCACCTTTTGTGCCGTCTACGCACTCATATTCCTTTACCGAACGATGAAAGACGTCATCGGACTCGGCATTATCGACGCCCTACTTCTCACACTTTTATTTTTCAGTTTGGCACACGTGATGGTCGCAATGATCGTTCCCGACCATTTCGTCCTGTCCCTTTTCCTACTCACTTTAACACTATATGTGGCGGGAATGAAATGTAAACGCGGCGAAACATTCACGCTTTGGCAGTCAGCTTTGTTGTTATTCCTTACCGCAGGAGTCACCGTTACCAACGGGGCTAAAACCCTTTTGGCCGCCCTCTTTATAAATGGCCGCCGTGTGCCGACAATAAAATTCATCTTCATCGGTGCCCTGTTACCCCTCGCTTTACTGTTCGCCATCCAGCGTTTCCAGTACAAAGTCTATGAGATTCCACAACAAACGACTGTCCGACAGATTACGGAAGCGAAGCAAAAGAAAGATAGTGCGGGCGTGGCTCGCCATCAATCACAACGCAAGCAGTGGGAAACCGAACACACAGGAAGACCTATCAGCAACCTGCCTTTGCTCAAAATGACTGACGTAACAACGCCGCGCGTACCCTCAATTATCGAAAATCTCTTCGGCGAATCCATTCAGTTACATTGTGATCACCCGTTAGAAGATATGGCCTTTACGCGACCCGTCTTCGTTACTTATCGTTCGATACACAATTATATCATCGAATTTACTTTGCTGGCATTGCTTTTCATAGGGCTGCTGTGTGGCCGTCGGTCTTCTCTTTTACAGATGTGTGCATCGTGGTTTGCCATCGATTTCACCCTCCATATCATCTTGGGGTTTGGCATTAACGAGGTTTACATAATGTCGGCAGATTGGATTTTCATCTTTCCTGTCGGTATGGCGTATCTCGTTCGGATACTGAATCCAGGGCCGCGACTTATTTTCCGTTTTGTCACGGCAAGTCTCACGCTCTATCTTCTGGCGTGGAACGGCAGCCTGCTCATTACCCATCTGCTCACGCCTTACCGCCTGTTGGTACGGTAAAAACAACAAACAGTTATCGTTTTCGATGCAAGAGATACTGCAAACTCTCGTCTAATATCTTCGCATGAGCCAACTTCATCACGGCAAAATAAGCCAAAGCAGCCACCAATATCTTAACGATCATTCGCAAGAACATAGGCTCGATGAACGCCGCTCCATAAAAAACGGCCAGCATAACGATACCCGATGTGAGAAAAAAAGGCATTACATCGCGGGCCATATCACGGTATCTGACCGAAATCAAACGATGGACGAGAATCTGCCAGACACTCACCCACACGATGTTCAACGCCGAATAAGCTGCCACCATAACCTCAATACCCTGCGAATGGAATGCAAGGATAGTGCCGATAGATGTCAGTATCAGTCCGATATTGCCCCACATATACGCATCCGACCGCCCTTTGCTGACCAAAAGATTCTGAAATGCAGTGTGAAGAGGTAGAAACGCGCCGCTGACACACAGTATCTGCAACAGCGGGACACTGGGAATCCACTTCTCTCCAATGGTCAACACGATAAACTCTCGTGCTATAATGGCCAATCCGAACATAACGGGAAAAGACAGAAAAGCCGTGAATCGCACCATTTTTCGGAACACTTGAGCCAGCCGACTGTCGTCATCCGTCACCCGGGCAAACACCGGTTGGGCCACTTGCGCCACCGTTCCGGCCACCAACGAATAGGCCATCGTATTCCATTTATAAGCCTGCGTGAAGCAGCCTACAATGCTTGAAGAGAACAACCGACCGAAAATGACAGTCAGAATGTTGTTACTCACGGTGTTGATAATCGTCGTCAGCATCATCTTTGAGCTGAACCCGAACATCGCCCGAACCGGAGTGAAGTCTATTTTGCGTGTAGGGCGCCACCGAATGCAGGAAAATTTACCGAAACTCGTAATCGAAACATACAGCAGCTGCTGCCAAACCAAACTCCAATAAGCCTTTCCCAATAGCGCCATCGTAATGCCGACAAGGCCTGAAATGAGTAGAGCCGAGATACGAATAACTGTTGTTTCTTTCACCATCAAGTGCTTGAACATATACGCCTGAGGCACAATGCCGATTGCCGAGAGCGGAATCGCAAGGAAAGCAACCTTCGACAACACAATGATATCGGGCTGGTGGAAATACGAAGCAATGAGAGGTGCACAAAGAAAGAGAACAAAATACAGCCCAGTTCCCATCAACAGAGAGAACCAAAACACTGCATTGAAATCGCGGTCGGCTGCATCTTGCTTGTTAACGAGCGCCGACGTAAATCCGCTTTCTTGTAAAGCACTCGCCACAGCAGTAAAGATCGCGAGCATTCCGACCAATCCATAGTCGCTCAAAGACAATAAACGCCCCAACACAATGCCGAAAACAGCATTGAGAATCTGCATTGCTCCGTTGTTCATTGCACCCCAAAGGAGTCCCTTGGCGGTCTTATCTTTCAGCTCGCTCATTGTCGGTCGCAAGGCGGAAAGCGCCCATTTGCCTGTTTAAGAATTGCAAAAATAGCACTAAATAACGGATAAATCAAGTATTTTTAGCTATTTTTGCAGACACGAGAACAATGAAAGTATATTATTATCACACGATAGACACAAAGCGAGTCTATACCGATTGGCAGGAAGGAAGATTCCCCGGACACTTCCTTTACGGTGCAACGCACTTGCCGAAGTACGGCATTGACGTCGTGTTTCATCGTCCTATCCGTCCTCGTAGGCGGTGGATGCTCACGCTGCATACGGCTTGGTGCATCCTCACTTGTCGCGAACGATTCGACACGATCTATGCAACGACTTTCCGAGGAATAGAAATTCTTATCTTTCTCCGCGCCTTGGGACTTTACAGAAAACCCATTTTTGTGTGGCACCACCAGCCCATTCGTCAGGCAAAGAACCCGTTGCGCGAATGCATCGCACGGCTTTTCTACCGAGGAATGGACCATCTTTTCTTCTTCTCCAATAAACTTTTGAACGACTCTCTGCGCTCACCCAAAGCACGAAAAGACCGTATGAGCGTGGCGAGATGGGGCGCCGACCTCGACTATTACAACCGACTGGCAACGCAATTCGACATCACCAATCGCCACGGTTTCATCTCTACGGGTCGAGAGTTGCGTGATATTCCGACGTTGGTAACGGCTTTCAACAATGCGGGGCAAGCATTAGACATCTATATTTGTAAGCGTTATCTCAATGACGATTACGAACAGCAGCTCCGTGAATTGCAGCTTATGCCAAACGTGAAAGTACACTTTGTCGAGGGAATGGTGCATCAGGAAATGAGTCATTTGGTCAATCGCGCACAGTGCGTTGTGGTCTGTTGTCACTCATCCGACTATACCGTGGGGCTCACTACGATTGTAGAAGCCTTGGCCTTAGGTCTTCCGCTCGTTTACACATACAATCCGCAGATGCCCGTAGACATTGAAAAGGCCGGCTGCGGAATCGCTGTCGACGTAGCCGATGCACGCGGATGGGAGCATGCCATAAATTATTTAGCTACTCATCCGTCAGTTGCCCACGAAATGGGTAAGCGTGGTCGGCAGATAGCCGAGCAGCAATTGAATCTCGAAAACTGCGCCAATGATGTAGCAAATATGCTTCTCAGACACTCCTAAGCTCCTAACTTAGGGGCTTGGAAAAGAGCGAATTTCAACCTCTAATGTATGCTCGATGATTCTCACTAACTTGTCTAAACGCTCCGTTTGGAAGTCGGCAGTGAGGCGTTTTTGCGACTGATCTGTCATGAGTGATACGCCATAATAGGCTGAAAGCGTACGGAGTACCTCGCTGAGCGGGGTGTTACGGAAATGAAATTGATGCGTAGCCCACGCCGTTCGATTGATATCGGGACGACGATTGAGCTCGGGGCGACGGGCACCCCGATACAAAGTGCCACTCATCCCACGTGTCAGAAAGAGGCCGTCAGTTGTCGAACGAGCAGTAAAAAGTACTTTCCCCTCGTTGACAAGCACGCTCGTGGCCTGTGCTTTTTCGTCTACTTCAAACTTGGTTCCAAGCACCCGAACGCACCCGATACGGTCGTTCACATTGAAAGGACGGGCTATATCGCGCCGCACTTCAAAATAAACGCGGCCCGACATCTGCACATTGCGACAGTCTGTTGTCGCATACGACAGCGTGGAATGCGGTGCAAGCGTAACCCGCGAACTGTCGGGCAGGAGATAGACAACTGTCGTCTCACCTGATTTGAGCACCGTTTGTTTATCACGCAAAAGGTATGTCACACCGCCAATCATTAAAATCAGTAGGGCGGCTACCATCGAAACGTATCGCCACAAACGACGTTCAACGGCTCGATGATTGCGTTTTTTGATTTCACAGAGGGCTTTCTGTGTATCAAGTTTACCCGATTGATAATATCGGAGCACGAAATCCAGCTTCTTTTTTTCGTCTTTTTCCATTGTTGTCAGAGATTGATTTTTAAATACTTGCTATTTTACACTCTTACCACTTACTTCTTTTCTCATTGTAGTCAGAAATTAAAATCCCTGTTAGGAGCAGCAGATGACAGAGGCTGTCAGCGTTTATCGGGCTCCTTTCGGTTTACGGTGTAAGCACCCAAAAGGCCTATTCCGCCGACGATATTTGAATAAATCGGACTGATTTGAGCCAGACCTACTCGTGCAAGACCATTGTTTGCAGCATCATTCAACGACTTAATGAACAGGTAATAGTCGCGAGTGATGCAATAAAGTTCTGTAAAATACTTTATATTTTTCAGTTGATAATCGTTAAACCAATCACTGACATTGAGATGCATTGTATAGGTTTGCCCATTGATCTGTTTATCATCGAAAATGTAAAAACGGTTATACGACCCGCTCTCAAAGCCGAAATTGCTGTCAAGATCAGACAAAGGCTTGAGCAAAGGTTCGTCTTTCGGGTTGATTTCCATACGAAACCACGCTGAATCAAGGGCAATTTCAGTCGGCGGATAGCCCTGATAAAGACCTCCGTTTTTTCTGAAATAACCCTTCGCCGATACGCTCACAGCATAATAGTCAGCGCTCGCTGCATCGTCGGTGAAAGTGGGTTGCATCTGTATATACTTCTGAGCTCTCCCACTTTCATAATCATACCGCCGGACTTCCTGCATTTTCAGCTGTGCAATCGGCACCTCTTTGGGAATCGTTGTAGATGCATAAACAGAGCCGATACCGTCTGCCGAGATAGCCAAGTCAATCTGATCGCCCGGTCGTTGCAGGCTTGTCACGTAGTATTGACCGCTACGCTTCTGCCGAACGACCTGCTCTTGCCTATTGATTCGATAAGAGATGCGTGCATTATTGATAGCTTTCACCTCGTCGGCGATCTTTTTCTGCTGTACGGGAATGCTTCTACTGACATTGATAAACGTGGTATCAGCCGTCGACGGGAAACAATAGACCACCATCTTAGGGCTCTCTCGCAGCACGTTTATATCGAATTGATCCTTGCAGGAGCTGAAAGTGAAGGCCAGCACAACAACTACCGCCACGACATATACAATATAATTGGATGTAGATTTCATTGTTTTTCAGAATTTAATTGTATAACTTACCGATGGAATCAATGGTATAAAACCTTTCGTCCGCACGTTGAATGTCTTGTTTTCACGCAACTTCACATCTACGAATAACGGATTCAGATGCCAGTAAGCATTGTAAATGCTGACGTTCCAAATGCGTTCGTGCCCTTTCTTTGTCGTGTGATGGAAATCGAATCCGAGGTCTAACCGATGATAAGCAGGCATAGAAACATTGTTAGGATGCGAATAAACGAAGCCGCCCTCGCGCGCTCTTCCAAGCCCGTCGGGTACATCCGGCATAGCGGCATACTGTGTAGGGAGGGTTATTCGATTGCCGGAATGATAGGTCCAAGCGGCATAAGCCGAGATCTTCGGCGTAAACTTGTAACGCACGACGATATCAAATTTATGACGATTATCAAACTTATCGAAGTACCAAGATGGATAGAAGTCATTGAATCTGCGCTTATTCCACGAGAGCGTGTAGCTTGCATTGATGTCCAAACACGGTGAACGGTATTGCAGATCAGCCTCAATGCCGTACCCGACACCCTTTCCTTCCATCACATTTCGGTCCCATTTGTCGGCCGAAGGCTCCAAACCCATCCAGCTACTGTATTGTAACAAATGTGCAGAACGTTTGTAATAGCCTTCCAATGACACGAAAAGGCGGGGCGAAAGCTGGGCATACGCACCCGCAGCAACCTGCAACGAGCGCATCGGTTGCAGTCGGCGAGTGGTGGGAACCCAGTAATCGGTAGGCAAGTTGAGGTAAGAGTTGGAAATTCTGTGCACGAATTGCGTCATCATCGTATACGAAGCTTTCAGCGAAAGACGCGGATTCACTTGATATTTCACGGCCAGTCGCGGGTCAACACAAGTAAAACTCTTGCCATTTATATGAAAGAGAGCCGCATTGAGACCTGCTTCCGCACTCCAATGATCAGTGAGTGTCACTTCGTCTTCTGCATAAACGCTCAGCTCGTGAGCCGTATGTCGGTTGCTTCCGGCACTTGATAGAGTGTCGACAGACCCAACTTGGCCATAGAAATTAAGCTGACTTCGGGTCTGAGGACGGAACAAATGGACAATATAATCGTGCCCGAAGCGGATGTGATGACGCGGAACGGGACGATAATCAAAAGCTGAACGATAGCCGAAATCATAGATTGTAGAGCGATAGGTATGCTCCGTGTGACTGAGATACCCTACAAATTGCCCGTCCTTTTCAGTCCGCGAGTCTTCCAAATTACTGAACTTGGCGTGGTTGTGCGAGTAAATGGCGCTGAAATTAGCAAAGAGTCGGGGTGTGAAAATATAGTTCCAGTTGAGCGCTACATTGAAGTTTCCCCAACTGAATACATTCTCCGTGTCGTCCCTATACGTCATTTGCCGTGTCGTTTCTTCTCTATCTTTATCCTTAACAGTCAACGCGTCGTTGCCCGAATACAAACTAAGATAAATCTTTGAACGGTCATTGAAGACGTGGGTTACCTTTCCGTTGATGTCGTGAAAGGCGTAACCAAGATTCACTTTCTCCTCTTTGTTGTAATGGTTGGCTATTGCCAAGGCCGGCTTTAACAGGAAATCGAGCCACGTACGACGTATACCGAAATTGAACGAAGTACAACCCTTCTTGATAGGACCCTCTATTTGAAAGCTTCCGTCAATCAAACCGATACGGTAAGTGCCGTGAACTTTGTGCATATCTCCGTCATTCGTGCGCGCATCTACTACCGAAGAAAGACGCCCTCCGTATCGAGCGGGAAAGCCACTCTTATAAAAATCCACATTCTTCATCACGTCAACATTGAACGAAGAGAACAGACCCAGCAGGTGATTGGTTTGATAAAGCGGCGTGCCATCAATCATATAAAGGTTCTCATCATCGCTTCCGCCATGCACGTAAAGTCCTGACATCAATTCGACTCCTGCCGAAACGCCCGACACTTTTTGCAAAGTCTTCACCACATCGGGCGAACTTAGCAACGAAAACTCGGTCTTAATGTCGTGCGTTGAGAACGAACGCTTGCCTGTCTGCGTGTTAAGCAGCGGTGAATTCATATCGCCCGTCACCACCACTTCGGTCAGACGAGCATTCTCTTTCAGCTGAACGGTGATCCATTTATCGGCCGTAAGCAAAACGTTTTCTATCCGATCGTCGAATCCGATGTAAGAGATGCGGATGTGATGCGATCCTTCGGGCAACGTGAGCGAGAAGAAACCATACTCATTGGAAGTTGTTCCCTGCCGCGTGGTGAGGTCGAACACCGTGGCATTGATCAGTGATTCGCCGTTGCCATCACGCACGAATCCGCTCAAAGTATGCCGTTGTTGTACTCTCTTCTGCTGAACCTTGATCTCCCGTTTATGCAGTAAGACATATCGCCCCTGCACTTCCCAGTCAATATCCGTTCCCTGAAAGACATTCCGCAAAGCATCAGTGAGTTTCATACCGCTGATATTCGGACCGTAGTAGGGGCGTTCCACGTCGATGTCTGCATCATAAACAAAGTTTATGTGATGCGTTTTGTGCAGATAATCCATCTGTTGTTTGACAGTCGTTGGCGGCTTAGCTTCCGCCACAAGTGATGTAAGCAGCAAGAGAATCAGCAGAAGTGGCCGTTTGATGAATCGTTTCAAGTTCTTCATTTACATTCTACTTTTTACTTCAAAGACGGCAAATCAGGAAAAATCCCCACACGATATCCCTTCCTTTTTATTTATTAACATTTGATGAACAAGCTTCGGATAATAGCCTTATCCCCCGAAGTTAGAGGGTTAGGAGACTGTAAACGGAGACTCATTTCAACTCAGATATAAGACCAAAAGAATCTAAATAAATTTAGTTTGTATATAATTGATTCTCAGCTAGATACAAATTCCTTTCCAATTAACGGTTAATCATCGCACAACTAACGGTTAAACGCAATGCATTTAACCGTCTTTCACCTTGCGATTAACGACTAAACGCGTGATGATTAACCGTTAATTGGAACCTAAGCTATATCTATTTGATTCTCAACAAGATACAGATACTATTAAGTTCTTGTTCTATTATTCTCCCGTTTAGGCATCAATCAAAGAATGAGCAATTGTCAATGAGTAATTAGATACAGGTCCTCCATCCCGCTAACTTTGGGAAGTTGGCCCTCTATTTATCCCCTCTTACATTCCCATTCCTGCTTTCAGATTGTAAAAATAGGAATAAAAAACGGGGCAAAATGTTGTCTATATCAATTAAAATACCTATTTTTGCTACCACATTGTATAACTTCAATCTAAACAAAACGGATGTAAAGATGGAGAAAATAGATAATCTTGACAGAAAGATTTTGGGCATTCTTTCACACAACGCACGTATTCCGTTCAAGGATGTAGCAGCAGAATGCAAGGTGTCGAGGGCCGCAATACACCAGCGAGTGCAACATTTAGTGGAGAATAGAGTCATCACCGGCAGCGGATTCGAGGTAGATCCGAAGTTGCTCGGATATGCAACTTGCACATATGTGGGGATGAATCTCGAAAGAGGCAGTATGTATAAGAATGTCGTCAGCAGGTTAGTGGAGATTCCGGAAATCGTGGAATGCCACTTCACCACAGGCTCTTACACAATGCTTCTCAAACTCTATGCACGCGATAACGAGCAATTGATGGATCTACTCAACAATAAATTGCAAACCATTCCGGGTGTAGTGTCGACCGAAACGCTGATTTCGCTCGAACAAAGTATCAAACGCGAGATTCCGATCGACATCGACGAGGACAGAAAGTAAGCTGCAATGACAAAGAATTTTGACTTAGATGCCAGGCTTGCTCCTGTCTATTCGACTTATCCCGAGGCATCGCATCGCCCGCTGATCGGCCTTACTGCCAATTTCGCCGACAGCAATGCGATGCTTCGCAATCATTATTACGAGCAGGTTGTTGCGGCTGGAGGTGTACCCGTTATTATCCCGCCGGTGACCGACAAAGATGTAATCATCAACACACTCGACCAAATCGACGGCTTACTTCTTACCGGTGGTGGCGACTATAACCCGCTTTGGGCCGGCGAACAACCGTCACCTCATCTGCACGGAATCAATGCCAAGCGCGACTTAGCAGAACTCTTACTCACTCGTTTGGCTTATAACCGACAGATTCCGATGCTCGGAATCTGTCGCGGAATACAGACTTTGGCCCTCGCTTTGGGTGGAAAGGTGATGCAAGATATTGCCGAAAATCGTGCTGATGAGCTCAAAAAAGACTCAGAAACTCATCTACTTACAAACTCAAAAACTCAAAAACTCATTAAGCATTCGCAAGAAGCAGACAACAGCGAGCCTACTCACACGGTGAAGATTGAAATAGATTCTACCTTATATAATATATACCGGCGCCACGAAATCTATGTCAACTCGCTGCATCATCAAGCTGTAAGCGATACGGGCAAGCGTTTCCGAGTTACCGCGACGGCACCCGACGGCACCATTGAAGCCATCGAAAGTAGCGAGTTTAAGTCTGTTTTGGGTGTGCAATGGCATCCCGAATGGTTGGAAGAAGACGGTATGCGCGTGTTCAAATGGCTCGTCGACGAGGCGAATGACTTCCGTTCGGCCAAGCATTTGCACGCAAAGATACTCACACTCGATACTCATTGCGACACGCCGATGTTCTTTCCGCAGGGCATTCACTTCGATCAACGCGATAAACGGATATTAGTCGACCTGCATAAAATGACCGACGGGCGGCAAGATGCAGTAACAATGGTGGCTTATTTACCACAACCGAAGGCGGGAGAGAGCTTCTCTTCAAAGGTAGATTTTGATGTTTCGGGACCCACCGAGTATGCAAATCTCATTTTCAATAGGATTGAAGAGATCGTGCATAACAACAACCGGTATTTGAGTTTGGCCCGAACGCCGGCCGATCTGTATGAAAACAAACGTCAAGAACGAAAATCTATCGTTCTGGGAATCGAGAACGGACTGGCAATCGGGTGTGATTTGGCCAATGTCAAACACTTTGCGCAACGCGGAGTAACCTATATCACGCTTTGTCATAACGGTGACAACGACATCTGCGACAGTGCTCGTGGCAGTCAAACGCATAATGGTGTGAGTGCATTCGGCGAACAGGTGATCCGCGAAATGAACCGATGCGGCATCTTGGTAGACCTGAGTCACGGCGCAGAAAAAAGCTTTTACGATGCGCTCGACATCAGTTCGACGCCCATTGTGTGCAGTCATAGTAACTGTAAAGCGCTCTGCGACGTACCGCGTAACCTCACCGACGACCAGCTTCGGGCGCTCGCGGCCAAAGGAGGAGTGGCACATACCACGCTTTACGGCGGCTTCTTGCGCAAAGACGGAGCTGCAAATATCACCGATGCCATTGCTCATCTTGAGCACGCTATCCGTATAATGGGCATCGATCACGTAGGTCTGGGAACCGATTTTGATGGAGACGGCGGCATCATCGGGCTTGCAGACTCGTCCGAACTCATTCAATTCACTCTCCAACTACTGCGACGCAGGTACAGCGAACGTGATATTGCTAAGATATGGGGCGGCAATTGGCTGCGCGTGATGACGCAAGCGCAGCAGCAAAAAGACTGAAATCCGTATGAAAAAGAGAACAATCATAATGTCATCTATCATCGCATTGCTTGTCGTTGTGGCCTTGAGCTACAAGCCATTGATGGCTCATCTCGACGACAGAAACAAGTCGGCAACTGTCGAAGAGGCTGAGAAACCGAATCCGTTGGGGCCTGCTTTCAATGCCGACAGTGCCTATACATTTGTCAAAATGCAGTGCGATTTCGGTCCGCGAACGATGAACAGCACAGCGCATGACCGTTGTGCAGCGTGGATTATCAGCCAATTCAAACAGTACGGATGTGAAACCGAGGTACAGAAAGCCACATTGAAAGGTTACGACGGTACTGCGTTGCAAAGCCAAAACATCATTGCACGCTTCAAGCCGACGGCTCCTGTGCGTGTACTTTTATGTGCCCATTGGGACGCCAGACCGTGGGCCGACAACGATCCGGACTCTACCAACTGGCGCAAACCTATCCTTGCGGCCAACGACGGAGCCAGTGGCGTAGCCGTGATGATGGAGATTGCGCGTCTGATCAGCACCGACAAGCAATTGAAAATCGGTGTAGACTTCATTTGTTTCGATGCCGAAGACTGGGGTACACCACGTTGGGCGAACGTTGAAGACAATGAAGATAGCTGGGCGTTGGGTGCCCAATACTTTGCACGCAACTTCCGTTTGAATCCTCGTCCACGCTTCGGCATTCTGTTGGATATGGTCGGCGGTCAAGGCGCTAAGTTCTATCAAGAAGCTATGTCGGCTCAATACGCGCCCGAAGTGCTGCAAAAAGTATGGCAAGCAGCCCGCCAAGCGGGGTTTGGTAGCTATTTTCCGATGAGCAAAGGAGGGATGATCACCGACGACCACGTCCCTCTCAACAAGATTGCCAACATCCCGACGATAGATATTATACCCTATTATTCCGACTGTGTACAAAGCAGTTTCGGCCCCACTTGGCACACCGTGTCTGATGATTTGGCGCACATCGACCCGCAAACACTGAAAGCTGTGGGGCAAACTGTCATTCAAGTGCTCTATCAATTACCAATTGAGAATTAGTTATTAACAATCAATAATCTTTCCAAGAACCCTAAGTCAGGAGACGAGAGAATGTGAACAGAGATTAGTTTTATCTCAGACATACCTCCCAAAGAACACAATTGAAAATGGATTTGTATATCATTGGATTTCAATAACATACAAATCCTTTTTCAATTAACGGTTAATCACCATGCGACTAACAGCTAAACGCAGTGCGTTTAACCGTTAGTTGGCGTGCGTTTAATGGCTTTTTGCAGAGCAAGTAACCGTTAATCGCAATCGAGCTTATATCTATTTGATTATCAACAAGATATAACTCTCATTAAATTCTTGTTTCTTTATTTTTCCGTTTGAGATACAACAGGTTTGCATTCCATTGCAAATTGATACGCCAATCAATTCCTACAAGAATATGAAAAAAATCTTTTTGTTCTTGAATAGTATTCTTTTGTCCATCCATTTGAAATATTCCAATAAAAAGAACTATATTTGCAGAGACAATCGGTCATCATCAAAAACAAGAGAAATGGCACTCATTAAAACTGTAAAAAACAAGAAACCGACGTGGGGTAAGCGCTGTTATTTTGCCGAAAATGCTACAATCGCGGGTGATATTCGTATGGGAGACGACTGCTCTGTGTGGTTCGGCGCCGTGTTGCGAGCCGATGTCGACGGCATCACGATGGGTTCACGGGTGAACGTTCAAGACGGAGCGTGTGTGCATCAAACGCACAACTATCCCGTAACGATTGAAGATGACGTTTCGATTGGACATAACGCGACAGTTCACGGATGTACGTTGAGACGCGGATCATTAGTGGGTATGGGGGCCGTTGTGCTCGATCGGGCCGACGTCGGAGCAGGTGCCATCGTGGCGGCAGGTGCTGTCGTGGCTCAGGGAACACACATCGGACCCGGCGAAATATGGGGAGGCATTCCCGCAAAACTGATTAAACGCGTGGCAGAAGGGCAAGCCGAGACGTTCGCCCGACATTATATGGATATCAAAAAAGATTATGAGGAGAACGCAAGATGATAAGAAACGAATTTAAAATAGAGGTATGCGCCAATGGTGTTGAGAGCTGTTTGGCAGCTCAAGAGGGCGGAGCCGACCGCGTGGAACTGTGTGCCGGCATTCCCGAAGGCGGTACAACGCCGTCGTACGGAGAGATAAAAGTGGCGCGACGCGTGCTCACTCGTACCCGTCTTCACGTGATTATCCGGCCTCGCGGAGGAGATTTCGTCTACTCGCCATTAGAAATCGAGCGGATGGAAGAAGACATCGACATAGCTCGCGAACTTGGAGTTGACGGCATAGTATTGGGTTGTCTCACCCCCGAAGGCGGTATCGACCTCGACGTCAACGCACGACTGATGGAGCATACACACGGTATGTCAACCACGTTTCACCGTGCTTTCGACTGTTGCAAAGACCCTTCGACAGCCTTGGAGCAACTCATTGAGTTGGGCTTCGACCGTGTTCTCACTTCCGGTCAGCAGCCCACGGCCGAGCAAGGCATACCTTTGCTCACGGCACTTCATATTCAGTCGGCCGGCCGTACCACGCTGCTCGCAGGCTGTGGTGTAAACGAAGGCAATATCCGGAGCATCTCAGAAGCCACCGATATACGAGAATTTCATTTCTCGGCACGCGTTAAAGTGCCCGGCGCAATGTTCTTTTCCAATCCCAAAGTGTATATGGGCGCACCGGGAGTAGATGAGAATGTACGTGAGATAACATCTTCTGAACGCGTTAAAAACACAATTGCGCAATTGCTATAAGCTGCAATTTACAACCTCGTTTCATTGCTCCTTTTTACTCACTCTTCATTATTTTCTCCTTACTATACCAATAATGAAAAGATACCTCACCCTTATCACGCTGTTTCTTACTACTTTATCGCTCCTTGCACAAACACGAAACCCGTTACAAGTAACTGAAAAACGACTGAGCAACGGGATGCAAGTGTGGCTCAACGAAGACCATACCCGACCGCAAGTATTCGGCGCCGTGGTGGTAAAAGCAGGTTCCAAAGACTGTCCGAACACAGGAATCGCCCACTATTTCGAGCATATTTTATTCAAGGGAACAGACAAAATAGGCACTGCCGACTATCAATCTGAGAAGCCTTGGCCTAACTCCATCACAGCAAAATACGATGAATTGGGCCGCACGAAAGATGTTGTGCGCCGCTCGTTGATATAGAAAGATATCAACAGATTGAGTCTTCAAGCCGGCGAATACGCCATACCTAATGAGTTTCAGACACTGATTCAGCGCTTCGGAGGTACCCAACTCAATGCTTATACGTCAACGGACGAGCCGGTTTATCATAACTTTTTCGTGCCGCAATACATCAATCAATGGTGCGAACTCAACAGCGAACGATTCCTTTCACCCGTCTTTCGTCTCTTCCAAAACGAACTCGAAGCCGTCTACGAAGAGAAAAACCGGTCGTCGGACGATGTCTTTCACAGTGCGATAGACGATATTCAGCATCGCGTTTTCGCCGGAACACCTTACGCTTATCCTATTCTTGGCAGCACGGAAAGCATCAAGAATCCGCAGCTTAGCGAGATGTCAGCCTTCTATCAGCGGCATTATGTAGCCGGGAATATGGAACTTGTGCTCTGCGGAGATATCGATGCCGACACGATAATGCCGTTGTTGGAGCGCACTTTCGGCCCCATCACAGAGCTGAAAAAAGCGTCGATAACTGTTCATTGACAATTACCTGCCCATTCAAGCCTCCTAAGTTAGGGAGTTAGGAGACTGTATCCAATAGATAATTGACAATTGCTCATTCTTTGATTGATATTCGAATGAGAAGAGAATCCATTCTTTTATAGAGGCGGATCAGCATATCCGACTTCACAATAACACACCAATGCCCATCCATTATCTATCATCGTTCATCTATTAAGAATATAAATAAAAAGAGATTTGTATACCATTGATCCTCAACCACATATAAGACTCTTTCCAATTAACGGTTAATCACCGTGCAACTAATGGTTAAACGTCGTGCATTTAACGGTTAAATGCACGACGTTTAACGGCAAATTGAAAAGCCATTCATTTATGATTGCAATAAGGCGATAATTGAAGTGGCCTATAAGGGACAATCAACTGCTTTTCGGGGTATTATAAACAAGGTACCGGTTGCATTTCTACCCTCTCCTTTTCACAATCTTTGGAAAGAAAGCGAAGGTGCAACCGAGACTTCGTTCATTGACTTTTACGATGCAAGAAGGCGTTTGATATCCTCCACAATCTGCTCATTCGTCAGGCGGTTCTCACGTAACAACTCATCGACATCATATCGATCATAAAGCTGTTTCTTCACTCCAAAATTGAGAACACGCATCGATGACGGACCGTAAAAACGCGTGATGCGTTCGCCGAAACCTCCGTCGAGGGTGCCGTCTTCAAGCGTTGCCACGACAGTATGGTCTTGTTTGAGTTTTTCGAGCAATGCTTCGTCGATGCCGGTAAGGTAACGCGGATTGATAAGTGTTGCTTTGATGCCGTCTTTCCGCAATGCTTCTACTACGCATTCACCCTTTTGATAGAAGTTGCCCGCAGCGATAACAGCCACTTGTTCGCCACGTTTCGTTACCTTGAAACGATTCAACGACGAATAATCCGCATCATATTTCTTGCTGCTGTGATAAACTTTGCCCACGGGAACACGTATTGCCACCGAGTATTTATCCTGTTTGATGGCCCACGATTCCATTGCAATCAACTCCTCATACGTGGTCGGAGCCAGATAGACGAGATTGGGAATGTGGCTCAACATCGCAATATCGAAGAAGCAAATATGTGTGAAATCGTTCATTCCGAAAATCGAACAGCCCATCACGTTGATAACAGCAGGATTACCGTTGACACAAAGATCTTGTGCAATTTGGTCGTAAGTGCGTTGCAGAAACGTCGCATACGTGAAATAAACCGGATGCACTCCGCGTTTGGCCATACCCGAGACAATGGCCACTCCTTCCTCTTCGGCAATGCCCACATCGACGAATTGCGGGCCCGCTTGCCTGCGCTGCTCCGGTCCGAAACCCAAAGCCATCGGCACGGCAGATGTAACGGCCACAAGTTTCGGGTCTCGTTTCATCTCATCCAACAGGTATTGCCCCAACATTTGAGACATTGATTCACCGCCATCATCCTTATATGTCAAATCGCCTGTCGTCAAATCGAAAGGCATCCGATAATGCCACAGCTCCTTATTAGCCTTTGCCGGCGCATAACCGTAACCTTTTTCAGTATGAATATGTACCACAGTGGGGCACGTCGTGTCCTTAACAATACGAAATATAGCCACCAATGCCTCTACATTGTTACCCTCTTCGAGATAATGATAACGGAAACCGAAAGCCTTAAAGAAGTTCAATTCAGCCGCACCTTGCGTCTCACGGAGTAATCGGAGATTGCGATAGAGGCCTCCGTGAGGCTCTGCAATGCTCATTTCATTATCATTTACGACAATGATAATATTAGAATTGAGTTCCGAAGCGGTATTAAGTCCTTCGAAAGCTTCGCCTCCGCTCAAGCTGCCATCACCTATAACGGCAATCACATTCTCCTTACCACCGAGCAAATCGCGGGCTTTTTGCAATCCCGTTGCCAATGAAATAGACGTAGAGGTGTGTCCGATCTCGAAATGATCGTAGTCCGGAGCTTCTCGCGGTGAGCTGTAACCGGAAATCGAATCCATACAGTTCACATCTAAAAAGCCATTGACACGATCCGTCAACATCTTGTGCGGGTAGCTCTGATGCGATACATCGAACACCAATTTATCATCGGGCGTATTGAAAACATAATGCAATGCCACCGTGGCTTCGATGAAACCGAGGTTCGGACCGACGTGTCCGCCACGGTGGCTCACCCTATTGAGTACACCGGCACGCACTTCATCGACCACGGTTTGCAGTTGAGCAACATCTAACTTCCGCAGATCGCGGGGCGAATGAATCGTTTCTATATACATAATCGTCTATTGATAGTTTTGTCTTCAAATATTCATTTACGTCTGCAAAGTTATGATTTTCTTGATAAAAAAGGGTTAAACATTTTATACATAATGATAATAAAATTACTGTTTTTGGTCTTTTTCAGACAGAAAAACAATGAGTTTCCTACAAAAAGACAAAAGGCCGTAAGATACAAACACGCTTTTGAAGTCGCCACCGACTTATAGTCTGCATCTTATAGTCCTTTATTCGTTTGTCTGAAACTCAATAAAAGAAGTGTGATTTGTCAATTTTCAACTGGATATAAGCCTTAGATTCCCTTATTCAGAGGACTCTGATTTCCGGCCGAAAATACGTTGTCGAAAATCGTTTCAGTGGCTCCGGCAAGACTGCTGACGAATGTCGAGGCCCGTGTTCCGGCCTCTTGCCGAATAGATGAGTCATCAACGAAACGGCGCATCGTGTGTTCAAACGAAGCATAATCATCGATTTCAAAGCCGCCTTGAGCAGCAAACAGGCCTTGCGCTTCTTGAAATCGCCGATTGTTCGGACCGAAAATGACGGGTACTCCCCATACGGCCGCTTCGAGAACATTATGGATCCCCACGCCAAAACCGCCTCCGACGTAGGCTACATCGCCGTAACGATAAATGCCGGAAAGCAGTCCGAAGCAGTCGATTAACAGGCAATCGGCCTCTCGGGCATCACCAGGTGTGGTACAAGTGTATCTCACCGCCTTGCGATTCAGCTTGGAAAGAATTTGTTGCAGATGGTCTTCAGCGATGACATGAGGCGCTATAATCAATCGCCAATCACGGTGTTCATTGAAGAAACGGATAAAAATGTCTTCGTCGGGAGGCCAACTGCTGCCTGCAACAAACACTGGATGATTCTGCCGAAAAGCTTCTACAATGGGAAGCTCGGGAGCTGTTTGCTTGATTTGCAATACCCGATCGAAACGTGTATCGCCCACAACGTCTACGTCGGTAATGCCGATTCGGGCCAGCAACAGACGGCTTTGCTCGTTCTGAACGAAGAAACGCGTGAAACAGTTGAGCACCTTTGCATAGCTGCGGCCATACCATTTGAAGAACACCTGACCCTCGCGGAAAATACTACTCACGCTATACGTGGGTATGTTGCGGTATTTCAGAATATGCAAGTAATTATACCAGAACTCGTATTTAATGAAGAATGCTATTTCGGGTCGTACCAAACGAAGGAATCGCCGGGCATTGCTGATGGTATCAATCGGCAGATAACAGATGATGTCTGCACCCTGATAATCTTTCCGAACTTCGTAACCCGACGGCGAAAAGAAAGTAAGCAGGATGCGATAAGCCGGAAATCGGCGACGAATAAGTTCTATCAGTGGGCGGCCTTGCTCGAACTCACCTAAAGAAGCAGCGTGAAACCAGATGTAATGGGCCTGCGGATCCACTTTCGATCGCAGCACATCAAAAGCCTGACGCTCACCGCGCCACATCCGTTTAACCTTTGTACTGAACAGACTTGCTATGGCAACGCCTAAAAGATAGATGTAAATAAACAGGTGATACACTGCTGAACAGAGAGTTTTAGATTGTTTATTTCAGTGTGTCTATGGCCTTATGGAGACGCTTTAAGGTCTCTTCTTTGCCGAGAAAAGCAGAGATATCGAACATTCCAGGCCCTTTTCCGATACCGACAAGAGCCAAACGGAATGCATTCATTACATCTCCTAATTTATAGCCTTGCTGTTCGACCCACGCCATTACCACGTGTTCCTGTCCTTCAACGGTGAAGTCTTGGATGCCACTGAGCACTTCGACAAGTTCTGACATCACCTTGGCCGAGTCGGGTTTCCAGCGCTTTTTCACCGTCTTTTCATCGTATTCGGTGGGTGGAATGAAGAAGAACGAGCACAGCGGCCATAGTTCTTTCACGAAGTTTACACGGTCTTTCATCATCGAAACCACCTGAGTGACACGCTCCAAAGTCTCATCCACACCATTGTTAGCCACAATCGGAGCAAAGAGTCCGGCTATTTCGGCATCGCTCTTACGCAGGATGTACTCGTGATTAAACCAGATTCCCTTTTGAAAATCGAACTTAGCGCCAGCTTTGGAACAGCGTGTGATGTCGAAAGCAGCCACCAATTCGTCGAGCGAAAACAATTCTTGATCAGTTCCGGGATTCCAACCCAAGAGGGCAAGAAAATTGATTACAGCTTCGGGAAAGTAACCACTCTCACGAAAACCGGTACTGATCTCACCCGTTTTAGGGTCTTTCCATTCAAGCGGGAACACCGGGAAACCCAGCCGATCACCGTCGCGCTTAGAGAGTTTTCCCTTTCCTTCGGGTTTCAAAAGCAGCGGGAGATGGGCAAATTGCGGCATAGTCGCTTCCCAACCGAACGCTCGATAGAGCAACACATGCAGCGGAGCAGAGGGCAACCACTCTTCACCGCGGATAACATGAGTAATTTCCATCAAGTGATCATCAATGATATTAGCCAAGTGGTAAGTAGGAAGCTCATCGGCACTCTTATACAATACCTTATCATCTAATATGTCACTTTTGATCATTACATCGCCTCTGATCATATCATTAACGCGCACTTCTTCGCCCGGATCAATCCTGAAACGCACTACATACTGCTCACCGTCCTCGATAAGTCGGTCCGTTTCCTCCTTGGAAAGTGTCAAAGAGTTGCGCATTTGCATACGGGTTCGGGCATCATATTGGAAGTTTTGAATCTCGTTTCGCTTGCTTTCCAACTCTTCCGGAGTATCGAACGCAATGTAAGCCTTACCGTTTACGAGCAGTTTTTCAATATATTCCTTATATATTTCACGTCGTTCGCTCTGGCGATAAGGGCCGTACTCGCCTCCGAAAGACACGCCTTCGTCGAATTGAATACCTAACCAGCGAAACGATTCAATGATATATTCTTCTGCACCCGGCACAAAACGATGGCTGTCTGTGTCCTCAATTCGGAACACAAAATCGCCTCCGTGTCGTCGCGCAAACAAATAATTATATAGCGCGGTGCGTACACCGCCGATATGCAAAGCCCCTGTTGGACTCGGTGCAAACCGCACTCTGACTTTTCTTTCTGTCATTGTCAAAACGTGATCGATGCTTGATTTTTGTGCAAAATTACGATAAATATTCGAATATTGGCCGTTTTTTTCGTATTTTCGCAAGGTAAATCGGAGGAAGAAAACATATTATGAGGAAATTCAAATCATACAATAGCCGTTATTGGCACAGTCTACTCGCTCGCACAGGACTGATAATCGGCATCGTGGCCATCATTGTTTGGGTGCTGCCGAGAAAAGAAGAACTGCGTTTTCACTATGATATGGGCAAGCCGTGGATGTATAATTCCTTCATCGCTAAATTCGATTTCCCCATCTACAAGACTGATGAGGCGATCAAAGCAGAGCAAGATTCAATGCTCGCCGTGTTTCAACCATATTATAATTGCGACCCGACCGTGGAACGAAAACAAATCGGTAATTTCCTGAAAGATTTCAAATCAGGTATTCCCGGACTGTCCAACGACTATCTGACAGTCATTGTCGACAGACTGCACAGGCTCTATCAAGCCGGCATTATGGCCACACCCGACTACAATCACATCATCAAAGACTCGACAAATATGGTGCGTGTGGTCAACGGGAAGCAAGCTCAGAGCGTGCAAATCAATTGCATTTACTCCACGATGGCGGCTTATGAACGGTTGTTTTTGGATGAAAAGCTGGCTCCTCAACGGCAAATCTTGCAACGATGCAATCTCAACGACTATCTTACTCCTAATCTCACATATGACAAGACACGTAGCGAAGCCGAGCGAAACGACCTTCTCGGCAGCATTCCGATAGCAAGCGGTATGGTGATGAGCGGTCAGAAGATCATTGATCGGGGCGATATCGTCAACGATTATACCTATCGTGTACTCGCATCTTTTGAACGGGAGATGAAGCGAAGGAGTGCAACCTCGGAGGAAGTAACGATGACTCTAACCGGGCAAACCATCTTCGTGTCGGTGATGATGATTCTTTTCACGCTCTATCTGTCACTCTTTCGCAAGAATTATTTCGACAAGTCACACAGCATTTCGATGCTTTACGCCTTGATAACGATATTTCCCGTCATCGTGTCTTTAATGATGGAGCATAACATTCTGAGTGTTTACATCATCCCATTGGCCATTGTTCCGATGTTCATCGGTATCTTTATGGACTCTCGTACGGCATTTATCACACACGTAACGATGATTCTTATCTGTGCCACAGCTGTAAAATACCAATACGAATTTATTATCATCGAGATCGCAGCAGGCCTTGTCGTCATCTTTTCACTACGTGAGTTATCGAGCCGGGCACAAGTGTTCAAGACGGCATTCTTCGTTACTTTGGTCACATCTCTGGTCTTTTTTGCTCTTCAATTGATTCAAAGCAACGATCTTTCCAAGCTCGACAATACGATGTATATGCACTTTATGATCAACGGAGTGCTACTTCTGCTGGCCTATCCATTGATGTTTGTCATTGAGAAAACATTCGGATTCGTGTCCAGTGTCACATTGTTTGAGTTATCGAATACCAACCGCGGTATCCTCAGAGACCTCAGTGAAGTGGCTCCGGGCACGTTCCAACACTCTATAACTGTGGGTAATCTCGCGGCCGAAATTGCCAACCGGATCGGTGCCAACAGTCTACTTGTGCGTACGGGAGCACTCTACCACGACATTGGTAAGATGGCAAACCCTGTCTTTTTTACTGAAAATCAAGTGGGAATAGACCCTCATCGAGGGATGGATTACCGTGAAAGCGCCCGTATTATCGTGAGTCACGTCACCGAAGGAGTAAAGATGGCCGAGCAGGAAAACCTTCCTGCGATTATCAAAAACTTCATCTTGACACATCACGGTACCGGAATGGCGAAGTATTTTTACATCAAATACAAAAACGAACACCCCAATGAGGAGGTCGATAAAGCATTATTCTCTTATCCGGGACCCAATCCTTCCACACGAGAACAAGCTATTCTGATGATGTGCGACACCGTTGAGGCTGCCTCTCGATCGTTATCCGAATACACAGAAAACAGTATCAGTACGCTGGTTAACAAGTTAATAGACGGTCAAGTGGCCGAAGGCTTCTTCAAAGAATGCCCCATCACGTTCCGAGATATCGCCGTTGCCAAGCAGGTTGCCATCGAACGACTCAAGTCTATCTATCATACGCGTATCCAATATCCTGAATTGAAGAAAAAGAACGAGGTTGGAGAAGAAGCGGATGATAGACAAATAATGAGAGAATAACAGTTACATCAGAACTGAATGATTATTGCATAAATAGTAAAATTTGTGCAGTAATCATCTGTTTTATTGTTAATGAATCGTAATTAATAGCCTCCTATTGCAGTAATAAAGAACAATTATACTAACTTTGCGGCCAAATTATTACGAGTTTTTTAGTATGTATCAGTTAAAATTGGCCCTTATAGCTTCATTGATAACGGTATCTGGGACCTCAGTTTATGCCGGTGGCCTGCTCACCAACACCAACCATCATATTGCTTTCTTACGAAATCCGGCCCGAGACGGTGCTATCGGCATCGACGGAGTATACAGTAATCCGGCCGGAGTAGCTTTTCTCAATAAAGGATTTCATTTTGCTTTCAACGTGCAAAACGTTTATCAGACCCGCATTGTGCAGAGCGGCATCACCGTTCCGACACTGAAAGGCACACCGTATTACCAACCTTTCAAACTGAATGGCGGTAATGAGCAGGGCATTAAAGAGTTTGTGGGGAAAGCATCAGTACCCGCTCTCCCCTCATTTCAGGCTGCCTTGAATTACGACCGATGGGGATTCCAAATCGGATTTGCCCTCAACGGAGGTGGCGGAAAGTCTACTTACAACAATGGATTGGGCTCGTTCGAACGCCAGATTGCACTGATTCCCGCCCAACTTGCAGCCAGCGGACTAACATCCAATACACCCGGCTATTCCGTTAACAGCTATATTCAAGGGCAACAATATGTTTTCGGTGTACAATTGGGTGCTACTTACAAATTTACCGACCATCTGTCGGCCTATGCCGGAATGCGTTTCAATTACGTATATAATAAATACCAAGGCAGCATCACCGACATTTCAGCCAACATTGGCGGCCAAAACGTAAAGTTGCATTCCTACTTCGATGCCCGGGCAAAGGACTTTTCAAACAAAGCAGCAGCATTCAAAGCACAGGCCGAAGCTGCCACAGATCCAACAGTCAAAGCTAAATTGGCAGCTGCAGCAGCACAATATGAGGCAGGAGCAGCCAAGATGAACAAGACGAAAGACCAAGTAAAAGACCGTTATCTCGACTGTACGCAGACCGGATGGGGCATCACTCCCATCATCGGTATCGACTTCAAGTATGGCCGGTGGAATGTAGCCTCACGCTTAGAGTTCAACACTCATCTCAACATTGAGAACAATACGAAGCGCGATGATACCGGACTCTTCCGCAATGGAGTGAATACTCCCAACGATCTTCCGGGTCTTTGGACTCTCGGTGCACAGTATTCCATCCTGCCATCAGTACGTGTAATGGCCGGCTATCACTACTTCTTCGACAAAGGTGCGAGGATGGCAGACAACAAACAAAAGCTTTTGAAGCACAACACACAGGAGTTTTTGGCAGGTGCCGAATGGGATATCACCGAGCGAATACTTGTCAGTGCGGGTATGCAACGCACACAATACGGGCTGGGTGATGGCTCTTATCTCAGCGATATGAGTTTTGTAACAAGCAGTTATTCCATCGGTTTCGGTGCCAAATTCCGCATAATGAAGAATGCTTCGGTCAATGTAGCCTACTTCTGGACGAATTATGAGCACCTGAAAAAGGAATATCAGCAAACTTACTCGACGTTGACCGCTGTCAACACAGATGATTTCACACGCACCAATAAGGTGTTCGGCGTAGGTATTGACATAGATTTCTAATATAAAAAACAATAACAACTCTCTCTATTATTTATAGTGAGCCGTATTCACTTATCCGTGAGGAATCTGTGAATACGGTATTTTTTATGGATCAAAAGATTTCAGTCAGAAGTTGATTATATTTCAGACAGAAAGACAAAAGAATATAAATAAAAAGGAATTTATATATCGTTGATCTCTAATGACATACAAGTTCCTTTTCAATTAACTGTTACTTGCCGTGCAACTAACCATTAAACGTCGCGCATTTAACGGTATTTCGCAGGCTAATTAACGACCAAACGCATGATGATCAACCGTTAATTGCAATCTAAATCATATCTATTTGATTTTCAATAAGGTATAATTCTCATTTAATTCTTATTCCTTTATTTTCCCATTTGAATACCAATCAAAGAATGAGCAATTGGCAATTATCTATCGAACACAGTCTCCCAACTTTCTAACTTAGGGAGCTAAGGAGAATGGGCAGTTAGTAAATGTAATAAAAAACAGCTCTCGTTTGCTAAACGAAAGCTGTCCCATTATTTATAAAACCAATCTTTTCAAATCAGGGACGGAAATAAATCCGCCCATCATCTGTACTTGCCGCAGGGGTTACTACGGACAAAGCATACCTGAATATTATCCTAAACCTTTTACCTTTTCATTGCTCGGAACTGTTGCCTCACGGCATTTCTCCTCGCTGTCACTAACCTATGAGAGTATCCTTTATTACAATCTTAATGCTAACCTTAACCTAATACCTTTGTTATCCACTGAAATGCAATCTTCTACCTATGACTAATACCCTTGACTTTTTACCTTAACTAATACCTAACTCTCTATTTTTTTACCTATTGAATGTCTTTATTGACGGTGCAAAGATACGACGATTCTATCATATTCTTATCAAAAATGCAAAGCTTTTTACTTGAAAGATCATCTTTATTGACCTAAATCAAGCAGCCATTGTGCCCGCACACATAAAGCAGATAACTTGTAGTCACAAAGGGTCTACATCGTAATAGATTTGCAGACCGCCGTAATGCCGATCGTGGAGGAGAGCTTCTTGGACAGCGCGCAGGTAGCGACGCACCCAGGAAAGATCAATACCGCTTTCGAATTTGAGCACAATCTTGCGGATGTGAAGCGTTTTCACACGAGCCACGGCGGGCCTATCTGGTCCGAGAACACGGTCTTGAAAGCCTTGTCTGAGCCTGCTACCGAGTTCTTGTGCAGCTGTTTCTGCGACCTCTTCTTTGGTATGTCTCAATACGACATAGATGAGCCGGAAGAACGGCGGATAGCGAAACGTGCGGCGTTCGTCCATCAAGTCGGCATAAAACGATGCATAGTCGCCCGCCACTACTTGTCGAATGAGAGGCAAGTCGGGGTTCTTGGTCTGCAAAATCACACGCCCGCGCTCGCCTTTACGGCCAGCTCGCCCGCTGACTTGCGCCAACATCGTAAACGCATGTTCATTAGCACGGAAGTCGGGATAATTCAACAGCGCGTCGGCATTCAGTATTCCGACCACACTAACACGGTCGAAGTCAAGCCCTTTGCTTACCATCTGCGTACCGATGAGCACATTAGTGCGCCCCGACGAGAAGTCGCCGATGAGTCGTGCATAGGCATTTCGCGTGCGTGTTGTGTCGAGATCCATCCTGGCCACGCGTGCTTCGGGCAGCAACTCACGTATTTGGTCTTCCACTTTCTCGGTTCCGTAGCCACGCCCTCGCAGTTCGGTGCTGCCGCAGTTGGGGCAAACCGCAGGCACATGATACGTAAACCCGCAGTAATGGCACGTGAGTTGATTCATATTCTTATGCAATGTGAGAGCCACATCACAATTCGTGCAGTACGGAACCCATCCGCATACACGACATTCGACCATCGGCGCGAAGCCGCGACGGTTCTGGAAGAGAATCACTTGTTGTTCCCGGGCCAGCGATTGGCGCACAGCCGCCAACAATTGGGGCGAAAACGGGCCTGCCATCATCTTGCGCCGGGCCAAGTCTTTGATGTCAACCACCTCGATTTCAGGCATTGCCACATCGCGAAATCGCGTGTTGAGCGTAACCAATCCATACTTACCTTGCCGAGCATTTTCATAAGTTTCGGCCGCAGGTGTGGCTGTTCCGAGCAATGTTTTGGCGCCATAGAGCTGCGCCAAAACGATAGCTGCCGAGCGAGCATGGTATCGCGGAGCGGGCTCTTGCTGCTTAAACGAGGTCTCGTGTTCTTCATCCACGATGACGAGTCCTAAGTTTTGGAACGGCAAAAAGACAGCACTGCGAGCGCCGAGAATGATGTCATAGGGAGCATCGGAGATCTGTTTGCGCCATATCTCCACCCTTTCGGCGTCGCTATATTTGGAATGATAGATGCCGAGTCGATTACCGAAGACACGTTGCAGACGTGACATTATCTGTACGGTGAGGGCGATTTCGGGTAGCAAATACAGCACTTGCCGGTGCTCTTGCAGTGCACGGGCGATAAGATGGATGTATATTTCGGTCTTGCCACTGCCCGTAACGCCGTGCAAAAGCACCACATTCTTCTGCCGAAACTGCCGCAGTACGCTGTCGAAAGCCGTCTGCTGAGCCTCGCCCAAGAGCTTGATCTTGTCGAGATGAGATGCTCCCGCGTCGTTAAGTCGGCCCACTTCACGCTCGTATGTACACAGAAATCCACGCTCGGTGAGAGCTTTTATCACAGCCGATGTGCAATGGGCGACGTTCATCAGTTCCTCACGCGTCACCTCGGTGATACCTTCCGTGGGCGTGTCTGCCTGCAAACTGTCCCAGTGGGTAATGTTCAGAAAGTCGGCAAAAACCTTCCGTTGTTTCTCGGCTCGCGCTAAAGCATCCATCGCCACGTGCAAAGACCGCTCGTGCCGAAGCGTTTCAGCCAGTGTGACATACGTCTCGGTGCGCGGCCGGTAACCGTCTTCAGCCTTCAATCCCGACGGCAATGCGGCCTTGAAAATATCGCCGAGGGGCGCCATATAATAGTCGGAGATCCACTGCCAAAGCCTGTATTGCCGTTCGAGGAGCATCTCTTTATCATCAAGAACGCCGAGAATGTCGCGCACCTCAAAGTTTGGCTGATCGCGATGTACTCGTACTACAAGCGCCGTATAGGTTTTGGAGCGCCCCAATGGCACCACAACGCGCACGCCAAACCGCACTTGCGAGGTCAGCGTATCGGGCACCACGTAAGTGAAAACACCATCGAGCGGCAGCGGTAATATCACATCTGCGAAATTCATCACGTGCAAATTTACAGAAAAAAAAGCAGTTCCGAGGGATATTTTCCGTATATTTGCCACCATCATTTACGCCGATTCACCTATGAGAAGAATTCTTTTACCCTTGTCGATAACGGTCGCATCATTTGCTCTCGGGTATGGGCAAGGACGTCGGGCGGATGTTATCAAAGCGGGAGCAGATACCGCACAGACAGCCGAATATCGTCCGGTGGATAGCAATACGACAGATATCGCCCTGTCCAACATTTCTATCGGGCAGTGGGATACAACGCTTTTAGGATGGGACATACATATTTCTCAACTCTATCAAGGTGTGGCTTACAAGGACACGGACACCTGCTACCCTAACTATATGCGCTTTGTCAACCTTTCAAAAGATGGCAAAAAGCTCTTTACAGATTATCAAATCACATCCAAAAAGCTGTTAGGCAAGAGCTTTCATCCCTATTTAGCGTTCACATCTTTATCTTTATGGTATGCCACGACATCATCACTCTATTTCTATACAGGCTGTTGCGAGCCCGAAACGGACAATTGTGCAGAGTTCATTCTGGTCTTTTCGCGTGACGGAAAGATGCATCAGTATCCGCTTTTGAGTACATTAGACGGTTGTCTTGACGGTATTGCAATAGACGTTTCGACATTTTACATCTTATATGCAACCGAATTAAGCCAATCCTTTCCGAATCGTTCGGAAATCAAAAAGATATTAGACAAGTATTGTACACCCGCCTTTTCCGAGCAGATGGCTGCCCACACGCTGCGCAATAATCCTGCTTTTGGTGTACCGAAGTTCAATCCCCAATGGCTGAACAGTATTGAGATAGATACCATTTCAGGCTCATCGCCCATATGTAAAGTGTCTTACACCCGCATTCCCGGCAGCAAAAAGCGTGTGGTTGTCCGTCTTCCGTTGCAGCGGAAAACGGAAAACTGCTACCTCATCAGCGGTGTGAAGGAGAAGAAAAGATAAGAGAACGTGCTTGTCGGAACGACTTTTTCGTACAGAATCACTTTTAGTCACAATACGACTTGTATTCCACTGTATATCAAGCATATACAATCAACATTACGATTAACGTTTAAACATCGTGCGAAAAGCCGTTAAACGCAGTCCGTTTAACAGTTAATCGTATTGCGATTAACCGTCAGTTGCACGATAAGTAACCATTAATTGAAAAGAGATTTGTATATCATTGAATTTCAACAACATACAAATCCCTTTTTATTTATATTCTTAACGGATAAATAATGAACGGTGATGGATGAGTATTTGTATATTATCGTGAGGGCGGAACAACTCCTCAATCCACCCTCTCCAACTCTCCCGAAAGGGGAGAGAGAAGAGTTAGAAAGATTATCGACGATCAATCATCGGTTAGAAATAATACGCTGCACCTACTTGCCACGCGTGGTTGCGGGCTTTTATAGCATCGATGGTGTTATCGACCGTGGCCTCACCTGTCTTGCCACACGCTATATTGTAGTTCACTGAGACTTGAAGGTGATTAAGTAACATCACTCCTGCACCGGCGTTAATACTCAAATTGGAATTCTTGAAATGCCAATCTATTCGCTTACCGTCTATACTTTCATTCTTGTCTCCTACATTAAAGCCGAACTGCGGACCTGCATAGAACAACAGAGCAGCCATCTTGCTCAGTCCGATATTATACCGCAGGTTGATCGGAACGACAATTTGCTGCTGCTTAACAGTCTTCTCAAACGATGAGGTTTCTTTCAACTTGTCATTCGAAAGTTTAGTTTCGCGCTGATCATAGAGGGCTGCTGCATCGATGCCTATACCCACAACGGGAAGCGTAAACTTAACGGTCGGACCGAAATAGTAGCCCGTACGGTTGGAGGCTTTGAGCAAATCATTGTTCAAAGACATACTGCCGACGTTCAAACCGCCTTTAACACCGAACTGAACTTGTGCTTGAACAGGTACGGAAAGACCAAACATCAGCACTGCAACCAATGTAAATACTGCTGTGATTTTTTTCATATCTCTCTAAGTTTTAGGTTTTTGACTCCGCCTCGCAATGGTAAATCCCTATGCAAGACGCTTATTTGAAACGCAACAAAGATAAGAAGAAAATCTCTGACTCACTGAAAATTACAATAAAAAAAGGTTCTCTTGACACTTTTTGAGACACGTCAACACATCGATTACGACATAAAGTCCTTATCCATTATGACTGAGATGAGAAGCACCGAAATGTTTTTCGGGGAAAGATTGACATCAATGGCGCTCGCGACGAACGGAGACACGGGCAGGCGAAGCTGTCGAAGTTTTCTCCGACTTGGTACGACGGGCCTTGACAGTGGCCGTTGCCGAGCGGACACGCCGTCCTTTTTTGACAGTCGTCTTCTCCTTACCCGATGCGCTATTCTTAGCGATGCTGTCGGACATAGCCTTTCTTTGCGGATCGCCCCACATCCTTTGCTCAAACGCTTTCATCTCATTCTCGATGCGTTTCTGTTCTTTTGCCACCGCCGAATCTGTCTGACAAGTCTGTGCCAAAGTCTTTCCAAGCAGGTTATTAGTCTTATATATCTTGCCGCGATAGCGATGGGCGGTGAAGAAATCATCAAGTGTCATCACGGAAGCATTGTTAAGACTGCTCGCTGTTATCGTACGATTGACAAGGAACGGGGCCAGATCTGCATAGCGAACCCAGAATAATGGGTATTTGGTAGATGTCGAACCGAAGTCGTCTTCACGCTCCATTATCGGACAAAGTGCCAATACCTGCGTATGAAAAGTGGCCGAAGTCTGATCGTAAAAGGTGCTCTCCTTAATATAATAGCCTTTTACTTCGCGTGAGGGAATATCACTGTCGTCTAAGTGGATGCCCTTACCCACACGCTCGTAAAAGATATGATAGTTGTCAAGAAAGGCCAAAGGCTTAACACGCGAGCTGTCGGCGAAGACTTCATTGCCATCAAGTCGGTATTCGTAAGCAGGCACATTGCCGCTCAACACCAATTTGAAGAGATAGCAAAAGAGGTTCATCTGTCCACCCACCGGCTCCACGGGATAATACAATCCGGCGTTTAGTTCATCGTCAAGACGGATTTCTCGATAGATGTCTCGCCGCCAAACAACGTCCTCGGGCATCGTTTCCGCCACAGGAAAAGAGATTTGTGCGCGTGTGGTAAGGCGTTCGTTACGCTGTTTCCGGGCTGTTTGCTGCTCGCGACGACGGGCTTCGGGCTGAGCAAACAATGTCTGCACGAAAGTTGCGAGCAACAAGATTGCTATGAGTTTTTTCATCATTCTATTTTCATTTTATGGCTTGTCTGTTAAGCAAAGAAGACTTATTTTACAATCACTTCCATCGAGGCGGGCAGTCTACGGGTAATTCCATCAGGACCGACAGCCGTGATATGCGAGATGTAGAAGCGTCGGCCGCGTGCGAGTTTACGCAAAGCGTCACGCTGGCGGTCTGAAAACAGTGCACCGTTAGATGTCATAGGCACGGCATTGCCCATATTATCGAAGAAGACTGACTCAAAACCGGTTACCCGAAAGTCGATATCAAGGATACCGTCATCAATAGCAGCCTTGATGCCTTGCGCTCCGACAAGTGCGGCTTTATACAAAGTGCCACCCCGGAAACGGTCAGCACCGATTTGAATATAGGCTGTCGGGTCTGGTAACTTGCGTACGTGGAATGCGAAATGCCCCACTTCGCGAGCCCGATTGCCCTGTGTGGAGAGCACGGTAATGGTTACATCGCGCCCGACAGTTGTCGGATGCACGATAAAACGGCCCTTTTCGGCAGTTCGGAAACTGCTTCCCTCCACACGAATCGTCACATTCGAGAGCGGAACTCCGGGTATACTGACGCTTAACGGATTATCATAACCGGCGTAAAGAACGTTCATCAAGTCGGCAGAGACCGTCGCACTCGGTGCCACTACGGTATATTTCTGCACGAACGGACGACGAATGAACCCGCCATTGGTAGTCTGCATTGCGATGAATCCACCGAAACTGTGCTCTCCCACACTGCCTGTCGTAAAACGATAAAGGCCGCCCGGCAAGTTCATTCGGCGTCCGCCAATATAGATTTCAGGCTGACGCGTGGTGTCGACAGCCGCCATCACGATGCGTGCAGCAAACTGATCGCCACTCACCACAGTACGAGATTCGGGAATGACAAACGCTTGTAGCTTGTTGACTCGAATGTCTTTGATATCTATCTCAGCTACCAATGTGTGCAAAACTTCGCCTTCGGCATAACGAATATCGCTTTGCAGCTTGCTGAGTAACGTCACAGCGGCAGCCACAGGCATATCTTCAAACATATATTCAGCCCAGTTTCGCCCCATCGTATGTGCCTTTCGGGATAACCGAGTGGTAAGATTGCTTTCGATAACAGCCTTTTTCTGCGGGTCGGTCAGCATTGAAAGAATACGCTCCCGATAAGTATTGATGGCCTTGAAAAGGCGTTTTCCCTGTCCCGTTCCTGGTGCAAGCATCACCCGATTAGCTGCTTCGAGGTCTTCTTTATTGCGGATATTCCCAACGTCTGCATCCTTTCCGTCGGCCTCGCGCACGATTTTCTCTTTCAGACTTTGGACAAAATCGAAGAGCGAATCGCTCATTTCGCGCACCCGTGTGGCCTTGGTAAACCACACTTTGACTTTTGTCGGATTGGCCTTCAACTGTGATTCAAAGTCGCCGTAGATAGCTTTGTTCTCACGGGTAGCGTTGACCGTGGTGCGGTTGAGGCTGTCTTCGACAATCGAAAAGCCGTTGAGCACCTCCGTAGAGACATTCAAAGCCAACATCGCCATCAGTACAACGTACATCAGGTTAATCATTTTCTGACGAGGAGAGACCGGTCTTTTCTTGATTGCCATTATTGTTCGAGAATTAAACGGACGACTACACGTATGTTTATCTGCCACATTAAGGAGTATTGGAAGCCGTGACTCGCATATTCACTGTCATCGCTTCGATCATCCGATTATATATACCATTGAGTTGTTCGATATACTCCGCCATCTGCTTACTTTGTTCGTTGATACGATCGATGGTGCCGATCTGCTGACTGGCACTTTTGAGTTGCATCTCATAAACCTTACAAATGCCCGTTAAAGTACGGTTAAGATTTTCCATTTCCTCACTGTCGCGGGTGAGACGAGCACTCTGTTCGCCCACTTTCGATAACATTTCTGTAAGCCGTTGCAATGCATCTACATAGTCGGCCGTGGCTTCAGCTAACTCGGGCGACACTTCCTGCTGATGTGAAATCCACGTTTCGGCAGGACGCATAACCGTCTTTTGCGGTACGGGAGGCGTCTGCTGAACTACCGAAACGGGTATTTCCATATCCGTTTCGGATGCTTTCAGATATTCATCCGTGACGTGTACGGGAATGTCTCGGCCGTCGGCAGTCTTATCAAAAGGCCTATCGAAAGCCGAAATAAAGAACACACACACCTCCGTTCCCATCCCAATGAAGAGCATCAGATTAGCTCCGGGCAAATGAGTGAGCTTAAATAAGGTACCAAGAATCACTATCGAGGCCCCCCAACTATATGCATAGTTGAGGAAAGTCTGCCCCGGCACGCTATCCATCCACTTTTGCAGCCGATAGATTACATTGATTTTGCTGTATGAACTCATTTCTTTCCCTTTTTCGGTTTAATGCTAACGGTGTTCGCCAAGCTGCGAACGCAACGGAATCCGATGTACGAACGCGGCTGATTTTGATATTCCCACGAGCGCCACACACTGCGAATGAAGGTTTCAGGATCCTTCCACGACCCTCCGCGAACACTCTTTTTCTTCAATCGATAAGGATCTTCCTTAGCAGCATTATAAGTCAATTGCGGGTTCAAATCATTCATTGCGTCTACGCCCGAGGCCGTATAAACCGTACTGGTCCATTCTGCCACGTTGCCGGCCATATCATACAGCCCGTTACTGTTGGATGAATAGACTCCCACTTTACTTGTAATCAGATTGCCGTCTTTAGTATAATTGCCTCTGTCGGGTTTGAAATTGGCATAGAAACAGCCGTCGCCGGTCTTCACATCTTGTATCTCCCACGGAAACTCTTTGCCTTCTTTGCCTCGCGCGGCATACTCCCATTCAGCCTCGGTAGGCAACCGATAGCGCTGCACATAGCGTGCTTCGGGTCCTAATCCCTTTAAAAGGAACTCCGTTCTCCACGCACAAAAGGCATTGGCTTGCTCCCAAGTAACGCCCACAACAGGGTAATCGTTATAGGCAGGATTACTGAAATAGTTGCGCAAATAAATCTCATTGTCCGAGTTTTTGAAATCATTCACCCAGCAAGTCGTGTCGGGATAGACGTTCACGATATAAGTATTGAGGAAGTCCCACGGCCCGTTAAGTGGCCGATCGATGGTTTCCGAGACAATCCGACCATCTTCATCAACATACGCCGTGTCCTTAGATATCATCACCACTTCATCAGGATTCACTGCAATATCCGTATTCAGATTACGCTCTTCGGGCCGAATCCGATTGCGACGAAGCGCAGCAGAGGCATAATCATATATCTCATAGCGGAAGTTCAATTGCCGATAGTCCAACAACTTCTCGCCGGTTACAGGATTAGTTTCATACATACTATCAAAAGCTCGCTGTTCGTCTTCATTCGGTTTACGCGGCAACGACTTTTTCCAATTCACCCGCGGAGGCACAGGATTACCCTCCCGATCTTCCGTAATCATATAAGTCTCGTCTCCACCATACGCCGGATCGGCTAAGCGAGTACGTAAAATGCTGTCGCGTACCCACATTACGAACTGCTTATACTTGGCATTCGTCACCTCGGTTTCATCCATCCAAAAGCCGTCTACGGACACATCTTTCTGTGAAAGATCATTACCCCACAGACTGTCTTGCGTTTCCGGCCCCATCCGAAGATACCCGCGGTTGATGCGAGTCATCCCATACGGTGTGGGTTCGGGCATCACCCGACCACTCACTCCTACCACTTCACCGCCCCGAGAGCCCGAAGACGAGGACCGCGAGCCGAAACATCCTGTCAGAATGAAGGTCAGCGACAGGACACCGAGCATAATAATGCCTTTTATTTTCATCATTTTCTTAGAGTATTCTCACACTTTTATGTTTATTCTTCGCCTTTCCCGAGACATTGACAGGACATTGATAGCCCACAAAAAACTCGTGACTGCCATTACCGGGAGAGATTGTCGAGGTGTAAAGTTCATAACTATAACCCACTACAACACCGTGAAACGTACCGCCGACAAGACCCGTTACCGAGTTCATCGGACTGAAACCAATGCCCGCATACAGCATTTTCTTTTCGCGATGATAGACCAATCGGCCGGTCACATCTCCCCGATAACTCTTTCCATCAGTACGAGCCAGCAGCGAAGTCTTTATCTTCAAGAACGGATTTCGCAGTCCGATATTGTATCCGGCAGTGAAATAATACGTCCCGTCAATTCGCAAATCCGATTTCTCTCCGAGGCTGATCCGAGGTCGGTTGATATGTTGTGCCGAGAGGCCTGCATACCATTTGCGATGCATATAATACACACCGAGTGCGAAATCAAGCCCGTTTCCGCTCACTTTCTGTCCCGACAAAGCCGGATCTCCGCTGTCTTCTGCATCCGCTTTTGTGGCATCTAAGTCTTCATTCAGCAGTCCGGCTTGTATGCCGAAGCTCACAGTTCCGCTTCCGAAAGGCCGTTTATAAGCATATTGCATAGCCAATCGCCGGTGCGTATAGAACCCGATCTTCTCATCTGTCAGTTGCAATCCTGCCCCGTGTGCTCCCTTAGTAAAAGGCAAAGGAGCATCTCCTGCAACATAAATCGTACGTGGATTGTGTTTAAAACCTGCAAAGTCGAGCGCAAAAGCCCCTGACACGTTCAGCAACTGCTGTTTACCCACTGCGGCAGGATTGAACGACGGTTCCATATCAAAGTAGTGACTGAACGCCACATCATACTGCGCCCTTGCCTCTCCGACAGCAAGTGCCAGCAACATCCCTATGATTCCTACTCGTTTCAGCACATTGATAACAACGCCTTTTATTTCAATTTATTATATAAAAATCGGTTATCGAGTTTAATTATGTTTCAAATCATAAAGTTACTCCTCTCTTCTCGTAAGCCAGAATAAGTGTACTCACCCCGCTGAGCCCCCAAGTTAGAGGGATGGAGATCTGTAAACAGAGACTCATTTCGACCCGAACAGAAAAGCACAAGAATACAGATCAAAGCATCCCCATATCTCATTGACTATCAATAAGATGCAAAGTGCTTTCCAAATAACCGTTAATCGCCTTGCATTTAACCGTTAATTACCCGTCGTTTAACGGCTTTTCGCAAGATAATTAACCGTTAGTTGGAAAGCACATTACGATTTGCCGTTTTCCTTTTTCGGTATAACACCGATAAAAGTACTGAAAGATATTGGTATTTTAAAAATTAATCTCTACCTTTGCAATCAATTAGAACAAAGCTCTATCACGTCATATGGAGGGAGAAGAAAGATAGAGAGCTGCCGAGAGAATAGTCAGAAGAATATGAAAGAACGTGTGTTTTCCGTCAATTCGGTTCAAAGAAACCTTTTCTATGATGAAAAGGTAGTGCTTGATGACGGTATTTATCAAGATATCCGGCACTGTTACGATTTTCTGAAAACATTTGCCGAGGATCGGATTATCTACGGAATCAATACCGGATTTGGGCCAATGGCACAATGGCGAGTGGACAATCAAGACCTGAAAAATCTGCAATACAACATCATTCGCAGTCACGCCACGGGCGCAGGAGAGCCGCTTGAGGATGTATATGTCAAGGCATCGATGATCGCCCGAGTAGGAACTTTCGTCCAAGCACATTCCGGAATTCACCCGAGTGTGGTGGAAACGCTGGTCAAAATGATTAATGCGGGCATTTATCCATTCATTCCCCGCCACGGAAGTGTAGGTGCGAGCGGCGATCTTGTACAATTGGCCCACATCGCACTGACGTTGATCGGAGAGGGGAAAGTGCATTACCGGGGTACGTGGAGACCTACGGCAGAGGTGCTGAAAGAGAATGATATCAAGCCTATTCAGATTTATATCCGTGAAGGTTTGTCGGCTGTCAACGGCACAAGCGTGATGACCGGAATCAGTATTGTCAATCAAATCTATGCCGAAAAGCTATTGGATTGGTGCGTGATTTCAGCCGTTTGGATGAACGAAATAGCGGCTTCTTACGACGACTGGATGAACGAACGGCTCAACGTTTGTCGCCGGCACACCGGTCAGCAAGCAATGGCCGAACGGATGAGAGCCGTTGCACAGGGCAGTAAACGACTCGTAAAGCGCGAACACGAACTGTATGCGCAGGGCCGACATACGGAGAAAGTGTTCCGCGATAAGGTACAGGCGTACTACTCTCTACGGTGTACGCCGCAGATTCTTGGCCCTGTTTACGACACGTTGACTGCTGCCCATCAGGTCATCGACGAAGAGTTGAACTCTGCCTGTGATAATCCCGTCATCGATCCCGATACGAACAACGTTTATCACGGCGGCAATTTCCACGGCGATTACATATCGTTGGAAGAGGATAAAGTGAAGATTGCCGTGGTAAGACTTGCTATGACGACCGAGCGGCAACTAAATTATCTCTTCCACGACCGCATTAACGGCATCCTGCCTCCATTCTTAAACCTCGGTAAGTTAGGACTGAACTACGGAATGCAGGCCTGCCAATTCACAGCCACTTCTACCACGGCAGAGTGTCAGACACTGGCAATGCCCAACTATGTACACTCTATTCCCAACAACAACGACAATCAGGACATCGTAAGTATGGGCACGAACACCGCGCTATTATGCAAAGAAGTGATCGAAAATGCTTATCAAGTGATGGCCATTCAGATGATTGCGTTGGCACAGGCGACGGATTGTCTGGCCATTACCGACGATTTAGCACCCGCTACAAGAGCTATATATAATAAGGTAAGAGATATTTGTCCCAAGTTTGTTGAGGACACACCGTTCTACGAAGAAATAGCAAACGTAATAGAATACTTGAAAAAATGAAATATGCTTTGGTAACAGGCGGAAGCCGAGGAATCGGTCGGGCCGTCGCCATTCGATTGTCACAGGCTGGCATTCCCGTTGTAATCAACTATGTTCAGAATGAAACGGCAGTCACGGAAACAAAGGCCGAGATAGAGAAAGCGGGCGGACAAGCCGAGCTTTTACGTTTCGACGTGTCGCAACCGGAGGAAATCGAGCAGGCCATTAATGCGTGGGAAGATGCCCATCCTGATGATTTCATCGGCGTATTGGTGAACAATGCAGGCATCCGTCGTGATAACTTAATGATTTTTATGCAGAATGACGAGTGGCAAAAAGTGCTCGACACAACGCTCAACGGATTCTTCTACACCACGCGCCGACTATTAAAGCGGATGATGACAAAGCGTGACGGGCGCATCGTCAACATCTCGTCGCTCTCGGGATTGAAAGGATTACCTGGCCAGGTGAACTATTCGGCCTCGAAATCAGCGCTTATCGGCGCAACGAAAGCATTGGCGCAAGAGGTTGCTCCGCGTAAAATCACAGTCAACGCAGTAGCTCCCGGCTTTGTAGAAAGCGATATGACGAAAGACCTGAACGAGTCGGAACTTAAACGACTCGTGCCTGTCGGCCGTTTCGGTAAACCCGAAGAAGTGGCAGCTTTGGTCGCTTTCCTCGCCGGAGAAGAGGCGGCTTATATCACAGGACAAGTTATCGGCATTAACGGAGGAATGTATTGATAATGGTGAAAAGAGTAGTGATCACAGGCATCGGACTATGGGGATGCCTCGGAAAGAATATCGACGAAGTAACGGAAAGCCTCAAAGCGGGGCGCAGTGGCATCGGATTGGATCGCGACCGATTGACATACGGCTATCAATCGGGGCTGACCGGCCTCGTAGAACGGCCCAAACTAAAAGGTCTTCTCGACCGACGCGTGCGCACAGGACTGCCCGAAGAAGGCGAATATGCCTTTATGGCGAGTCGCGAAGCATTCAGAATGGCCGGTATCGACGATGCTTATATGCTGAAAAACGAAATCGGTTGTATCTTCGGCAACGACTCTTCGTCTACGCCGGTGATTGAAGCCGCCCGTATAATGGATGCCAAACACGACTCGGCATTGCTCGGAAGCGGTTATATTTTTCAATCGATGAACTCGACAGTTACGATGAATCTCAGCACCATTTTCCATCTCCGCGGCGTCAACTTTACCATAAGTGCAGCCTGCGCAAGCGGCAGTCACTCCATTGGGCTCGGTTATATGATGATCCGCCAGGGCCTGCAAGAGATGGTTCTATGCGGTGGCGCGCAAGAGGTTAATTGCTATTCGATGGCCACTTTCGATGCTTTGAATGCTTTCTCCAAACGAATGGACGAGCCAGAAAAGGCATCTCGGCCTTTCGATCGCGATCGCGACGGACTGATTCCGAGTGGAGGAGCTGCCGCTTTGGTACTTGAAGACTACGAACACGCTGTTGCACGCGGTGCCGAAATACTCTGCGAAGTAACCGGTTACGGCTTTTCGAGTAACGGAGGGGGCATCTCTCAGCCCTCGGACGACGGTAGTGTGTTGGCGATGCAACGTGCAATGACCGACGCAGGAATCACACCCGACGATGTAGATTACATCAACGCGCACGCCACCTCAACGCCGCAGGGCGATATGTTTGAGGCAAAAGCTCTTGCAAGACTGTTCTCCGGACGTCGCGCTTGGATATCTTCGACTAAGAGTATGACCGGTCACGAGTGCTGGATGGCAGGTGCCAGCGAGATCGTTTACAGCATTTTGATGATGCAAAACAGCTTCGTTGCACCCAACATCAATTTTGAAAACCCCGACGAATACTCCGCACCGTTACACATTGCACCGCAAACCGTAGAGACAGAACTGCATACCGTGCTCTCCAACTCATTCGGATTCGGCGGCACGAACAGCGCTTTGGTTATTCAAAATACAATAAAGATATGAAGAAGGTGATATTATTAGCATTGGCTTTCACAGCCACGCTTTGTGCTAATGCACAACGATTGATCGACGGTTCGCTGAAAAACTTAACACAGATAAAAGCCATTCAAGTCGTGTTCGAGTACAAGAACGCCGTCGTGCAGGGACTTCCCTATGCTGAGTTTATGGAAAAAGAACAACGAGAATTCAGTAATCGCAACTACAAAGACTTCAAAGACGAATGGAATCGCAGTCTTGCACCCGAGCTTCTTTATCGCTTCATCGAAGGCTATAACAAGATAGCAGATCGCAAGAAACTACCGGTATTCACATCGAAGAAAGCCGATTATAAGTTGACTGTGGATTATAACAGATTGGATCGCAATGGACAGGCATCGGCAGAATATATCTTTACCGATAAAGGCGGCCGTAAAATCGCCGTCGTGCAATGGGATTCGCCTAAGGGAGGAACATTCGGAACCTTCAAGAATCTTATCGGAGATGCCGGTGAAAAGAATGGAAAAGATTTCGCAAAGTTCCTTTCTGCCAAGAAGGTGAAACGTGAATCAAACGACGATGTATTTAATCGCGAGTAATCGACTCATACCGGTTGAACAGACATTATTCCTAAACGGCAACACCAATGAATCTATTTCCTCCCATCGCCGACGCCTATACGCGAGAGCATCTGTCAGCGCGTGAAGCGCAACGGCAGGCTGAACTCATCGCGTGGGGACCTATTGTGTTTCAAGTTTCACGCCTAATGGTGAAGTTGGGCATACTCGATCTGCTGCGCGATAACCGTGACGGACTCACCGTGAGCGACATTTCGAAGCATACGAAGTTGTCAGAATACGCCGTGAAGATACTTACGGATGCCTCACTGAGTGCAGGAACAATTCTCGTAGACGCTGAAACCGACCGCTTCACATTGTCGAAGACGGGCTGGTTTTTACTCACCGACCCTGCCACACGCGTCAATCTCAATTTCAATCACGATGTCAACTACCGCGGAATGTTCTATTTAGAGGAGGCGCTTCGCCGCAGTAAGCCTGCCGGTTTGAAGACTTTAGGCCAATGGTCGACGATTTACGAAGGGCTGTCTCATTTGCCTAAGCAAGTGCAAGAGAGCTGGTTCAGCTTCGATCATTTTTACAGTGATCACTCGTTCGACGAAGCCTTGCCCATCGTTTTCACTCGAAAGCCCAAGCGTTTGATGGATGTCGGCGGTAATACGGGACGTTTCGCGCTGCGCTGTGTGGGCTTCGATGCCGACGTGCAGGTGACAATCGTCGACCTGCCCGGGCAAATCAAGATGATGAAGAACAATGTTTCAGAGTGTGCCGGAGCCGATCGCATCACCGGTTTTGCCACCAATCTGCTCGATGAGGGTAGCGAATTGCCCCGCGGCCAGTGGGATATCATCTGGATGAGTCAGTTTCTCGACTGCTTTTCCGAGGCCGAAATCAGCAGTATCCTGCGTCGTGCAGCACAGGCAATGACAGCCAATACGCATCTGTTGATTATGGAAACGTTCTGGGATCGACAGCGTTTCGAACCTGCCTCACTGTGTCTCACGATGACAAGCGTTTATTTCACGGTAATGGCCAACGGCAACTCGAAAATGTATCACAGCGATGATATGATCCGATTGATTGCTGATGCGGGTCTCCGAGTAGCCGAAGTCCACGACGGATTGGGCCAAGGACATACAATATTAGATGTTACATTAAAATAAAACAAATATTATGACACGTGCAGAAATAGAAGAAAAGGTACGTAATTTTTTGATTGAGGATCTCGAAATCGATGAAGAAAAGATCAAGCCCGAGGGCAAACTGAAAGACGATCTCGGCATCGACAGTTTGGATTTTGTAGACATCGTGGTGATCGTCGAGAACAACTTCGGCTTCAAAATCAAGCCCGAGGAGATGTCGGGAGTTGTCACCCTTAAAGACTTCTGTGATTATATCGAGCGCAAAGTGAACGCCTGATGCAGCAAGAATGGCAAGGATCGACCGACGGCAACAGGTGGATGCAGCAGCAACTCATCAACTGTTTCCGGTTTCTTAACCTCCGCATCTATTACGCGGGAGTAGCGGTTGTCGTGCCGTTCTATATGATTTTTGGACGCGGATTCCGTTCATCGTATAACTTTTTCAGGCATCGTATCGGCTGCGGAAGATTCTGTGCGTTTGCAATGACCTATCAGAACTTCTTCCGTTTCGGGCAAGTGATGATCGATCGGTTTGCTACTTACGCCGGCAAAAGATTCCGGATAGACGTCGACGATTATGAGTCGTTTGCCAAGTTGGCCGCACAGCCGGATTCGTTTATGATGCTCAGCGCCCATACGGGTAATTACGAGATGGCCGGTTACAGCCTTGTCTCCGAGCAAAAGCCGATTAATGCCATTGTCTTTGCTGGCGAAACAGAGACTGTTATGGCCAATCGCACGCTCCAGTTCGGCCGAACCAACATCCGGATGATTCCCATTCGCCCAGATATGAGTCATCTATTCGCCATCAATCGGGCGTTGCGCGACGGCGAAATAGTAAGTATGCCGGCCGATAGATGCCACGGGTCAGAGCGCACGGTGCCGTGTATGTTCTTCGGACAGACGGCCAAATTCCCGATGGGACCGTTTGCAACAATCGCCCAACGCAATGTTCCGGCCCTCGCCATCTTTGTTATGAAGGAGTCTATCAGTCGTTATCACGTTTTCGTTCATCGTCTTTCGATGCCCGAAAAGGACGTCTCCAAGCACGAATTGATCGAAAATATCGCACAGCAATACGCCGCTTGGGTAGAGAAAACCGTGCGGGCGTATCCCACGCAGTGGTTTAACTTCTTCGACTTTTGGGCCGATCCCAATGCTAAAAATAAATGAATCAGATGCAACCGAATCATTTTCCGCCTTTCAAGAGCATTGACATACACACGCTGTTGCCGCAACAACCGCCCTTTGTGATGATCGATCGCTTGTTGCATTACGATGAGACGCGCACAGTTTGCAGTTTCACCGTTCCGGAAGACAATCTGTTTTGCGAAGCAGGTGTGTTCAAAGCAGCAGGCCTGATCGAGAATATCGCACAGTCATGTGCCGCTCGTCTGGGTTTCATCAACAAGTATATTCTTCGCCATTCAGTGCAGATCGGCTACATCGGAGCCGTGCGCAATCTCGTGATTTCTCGCGAACCGCGTGTCGGTGAAACGCTCATCACCACCGTCGATGTCGAAGAAAGCGTAATGGGAATGACCTTGGCGTCGGCCGAGATACAAGTAGATGGTGAGCAAATTGCCACGACACAGATCAAAATTGCACTCGCCGAACAAACCATCTGACCCGTAAACGCATTGCAAATGGCAACATTGACAGCATCCAAAGAGTTTGAAATACGTTTCAGCGAGGTTGATTCGATGAACGTAGTGTGGCACGGTTCGTACGCGCTTTACTTTGAAGACGCCCGCGAAGCATTCGGAGCAAAATTCGGATTAGCGTATATGACCATCGCCGATAACGGCTGTTTCGCTCCACTTGTCGACCTTTCTTTCCAATATCTCAGGCCTATTCGCTACGGAATGAAGTGTCGCGTAGATATTATTTATCGCCCTACCGAGGCAGCAAAAATAGTCTTTGATTACGAGATTCATAGTTCAGCCGATGACGAGTTGATGGCAAAAGGCCATAGCGTGCAGGCGTTTATGGACAAGCAATACCGCCTGATGTGGTATCGTCCCGACTTTTACGCCGCATGGCAAACCCGTTGGGACGTCTTCAATAATAGCAAACAACAATGATTGAATGTATTAGCGATAATATCACTTCGCCTCTCGGCTGGACGACCAATGAGAATTTCGAGCACGTAAAACGTGGAGATACACGCTTGAAACGATATGACAGCCTATGGGGATTGCCAGAATCGTTTGTCGGTTCGATGTTCGACGACGGAGCCATTGAGGCCCGTTTCGCCGCCATCAGCCCTGACGGCGACGCTTATACACGGTTTGAGAAACTCGCCATCTTGTCTATTCGCGAGGCCATCGACCGACTTTCATTCAGCGTTATCAATGCAAAGACGGTCTTGATTTTATCTACCACCAAGGCCAATGTCGAACTCCTCGACCCCGATCAGCAGCCGAACATCCCCCGCGAACGGGCTTCTATCTGTGCGGCTGCACAACAAATCAACAACTTTTTCGGCTTTCACGCCCCCGTAGTAGTCGTTTCCAACGCCTGCATTTCGGGTGTCTCGGCTCAGGTTATAGCCAAAAGACTCTTGGAACGTGGCTATTATCGTCGTGCCGTTGTATGCGGATGCGATATCCTTTCCAAGTTTATCGTGTCGGGATTTCAGTCGTTCAAGGCGCTGTCCGACGCCGAATGCCGACCTTTCGACAGCGAAAGGCGCGGGCTAAACTTAGGCGAAGCCGCTGCAACCATCGTCCTGCAAGCCTGCGGAACAAAACGAACGAGACCGCAAAGTTGGGTCATCCAAAGCGCAGCTGTTCGTAATGATGCCAACCATATATCCGGTCCTTCACGCACAGGAGAGGGCAGTTACCGGGCGTTGAAGTATGTCTTACCACGCAACAAGGCGCAACTCGCCTTCGTCAATGTGCACGGCACGGCCACGCCATATAACGATGAGATGGAAGCTATCGCCCTTTCGCGCGCCCGTCTCACATCAGTTCCAGTCAATGCAATGAAAGGTTACTACGGACATACATTGGGAGCGGCCGGCGTTTTAGAGACGATCCTTTCAATGAAAGCCGTCGAAGAGGGTGTCATTCTGCCCACGCGAGGGTTCCGACAGTTAGGAGTGACACACCCGGTAAACATCGTTCACAACCTTGAAGCTACCAATCAGCACCAGTTTATCAAGCTCCTCTCGGGTTTCGGAGGTTGCAATGCCGCCGTAAGATGGACCAACGGACCGGCGAAACGCATACAGGAACCGGTTAAAAGTATGCGAGACCACATCTCGCACACCGTTTACCTCAGTGCGACCCATATCGTCCGCGACCACAAACCAATACCGAACGTACCCGAAGGAGCCACTCGTCTCACCTATTTATATAAGACCTACATCGGCGATTACCCAAAATTCCACAAGATGGACGGATTAAGCAAGTTGGGATTCATCACTACTGAGCTCCTACTCACCACGATCGACCCTGCGATCGACATCTCCAACAGCGCTATCGTACTCGTAGGCAACACCGGATGTCTAGCTACTGACAAGCGCTATCAACGTACGATACAAGACCAACAGCAGTTTTTCCCCAGTCCGGCCGTGTTCGTTTACACCCTGCCCAACATCGTAACGGGCGAGATTGCCATTCGACACAAGATTCACGGAGAGACAGCTTACTATGCACTTAGTACTTTCAACAAGACGCTTTTCCACCGAATCATCACGTCGACATTCGATGACGCCGAGACAGATAAAATCATCGGTGGGTGGATTCAATATGATAATGACGACAATTTCGAGGCTTCGCTCGGATTATATACAGTAAATAAGGAGATAAGTTAACGAGTAAACAAGGAGGCAAGGAGAAGTAAATGAGTAGACAAAGTAAACAAGTTAACAAGGCGGAAGCCTCTCGTCAACTTGCCAACTCGTTCACTCGTCAACTATAAACAAATAAAATATGGACACATTAAAAGACACTTTAAAGGCGCAAATCATTGAAGCGCTGTCGTTAGAAGAGATGACTCCTGCCGACATCGACGATGAAGCACCGCTCTTCGGTGAAGGTTTAGGCCTCGATTCAATCGATGCACTCGAGCTGATTGTATTGATGGAGAAAGAGTATGGTATACGACTCGACAACCCGAAAGAAGGAAAAGCCATCTTCACTTCCATCAATTCGATGACCGATTACATAAAAACCCACAGCAAACAATGATCGTTATCACCGGCGCCGGCATCGTTTCAGCCATCGGCAACAATCAGACAGAGGTTTGCCAGGCCCTACTCGAAGGTCGGGAAGGCATTCGTGGCGTGCGATTTTTAGCTACCGAGCACCGCGAATATCCTGTCGGCGAAGTGCAAATGAGCAATGCGGAAATCAAACAACGGTTAAACGCATCGCAACTAACTGTTAGTCGCACGACGATTAACGGTATATTGGCACTCAAAGAAGCGTTAAACGCAGCGTCATTAACGGTTAATCATTTAGCAACTACGGCTTTGATCTCCGGCACGACGGTCGGAAGTATGGATCTGACAGAACTTAGTTACGTTGCCGGTCAGGACGAATCGGCCATCGGAGACTGTGGAAAGACTACGCAAGATATGGCCTCCTATTTCGGCGATTGGGGCTTGGTTACGACGTGCAGCACAGCTTGTTCGTCAGCTGCCAACAGCATTTTGGTGGGCGCCAACTTGTTGCGTAGCGGCCGATTCGAACGTGTTGTGGTCGGCGGCAGCGAATGTTTATCGCGCTTCCACTTCAATGGCTTCCGCACGTTGATGATTCTCGACAAGGCGCCTTGTCGTCCGTTCGATGCCGATCGGGCCGGTCTCAACTTGGGCGAAGGCGCTGCTTTCCTCGTGATGGAGACCGAAGCGAGCGCCCACCGACGCGGTGTGAAGCCCTTGGCAGTACTCTCAGGTTGGGGCAATGCGTGCGACGCATTCCATCAAACGGCCTCATCGGATGAAGGCGAGGGAGCCTTTCGGGCTATGACAAAGGCGCTCGAAAGGGCCAGTTTGACCCCATCGGACATCGATTACATCAATGTTCACGGTACGGGAACGCCTAACAACGATGCCAGCGAGTGTCGGGCGTTGCAACGGATATTTGCAAACGCAATGCCACCCATATCGTCTACCAAGTCGATGACGGGTCACACCACGAGTGCTTCGGGGGCTATCGAAGCGGTAATTTGCCTTTTGGCCATTCAGAACAAGTTCATTCCGCCTACACTCCATTGGCAAACGCCGATGCCGGACGGCATTATACCCGTGACGAAAACCATCCGCAACCGACGCTTACAGCACGTTCTCTGCAACTCGTTCGGGTTCGGTGGCAACGATACTTCACTCATTCTCTCCGATTATGAGCACGCGAAAGCGATACCTCAAATGGTCGAGCGCCGCCCTGTTTACGTGAAAACGGTGGTAAAGTATCAAGATATTGCCCCCGAAACAATGCCTAAGATTCCGCCGATGGTGGCCCGTCGATTGAGCAGTTTACTGAAACGCGCCTTGCTGACAGCACTTGTCACCTTGCAGAGAGTGGGTATATCAAGTCCAGATGCCATTGTTACGGGCACGGCGATGGGTTGTGTTCACGACACAGTTTGCTTCTTGAAAGAGATCAAGGAACGCGGAGAAGAATTGCTGAAACCCACTCATTTTATGCAGTCTACACACAATACGATCGGTAGCCTCATTGCAATCTACACGCATTCGCACGGTTATAACAACACGTTTTCTCACGGACGGGAGTCGTTGCACAGTGCGTTGCTCGATGCCCAACTGCAAATCGAAATGGGAGAAAGCCGTAATGCACTTGTAGGTCTATATGACGAGCAAGACGAAACAAGCTTATGCATCTTCCTGAGTGGTGATAACAACGGCCAATCAGTCGTTCTTGACGACGCGAAAATTTGTGAATTATGTGGGGATTATTGCCATTAGCCTTACTGCAATCAGCATTGTTGGCCTTGGGTCAAGTAACGTTGAAGATCTCATTACAGCAGATCGGCACGTTCAGTTGGTCTTGGCAGTTTTTCGCGCGCACGTTCACCAATGTGTGGTTTGCCCTCTGCGGACTTTGTTTCGGTGTGTCATCGCTCCTTTGGATGTACATTATCAAGCACTATCCATTAAGTATGGCCTACCCGATGATTAGTCTCAGCTACGTGATGGGGATGCTTGCCGCCGTACTGATATTCCACGAACACGTACCCGTTACACGTTGGATCGGACTTGGATTGATAATCATCGGAGTAGTATTAGTTGTTCAAAAAGGCTATTAAAGCATAATTCACAAACTTAAAAACTGATAAACTCAGAAACTCAAACAGTATGAAACAAGTTCTTTTGATAGTCTTCATACAGTTTCTCACTGTGAGTGCAACTGCGCAGACACCTGTCAATGAAGCGCAGGCACGACAGATGACGGAGCAAGTAAATAAAGCCGCACAGGCGATGAAGACGTTGCAATGCACCTTCCGACAGACAAAGACGTTACGAATACTGAAAAACAAGATGGTAGCCAAGGGCCGGATGTGTTACAGCCAGCCCTCGCAACTGCGCTGGGAATATACGAGTCCTTATCAGTATGTATTCATTGTGAACGGCAACAAAGTACTGATGAAGAACAGTAAACGTACCGATGTCATCGACGCGAACAAAAACAAAGTGTTCAAACAGATAACATCCATAATGATGAGTAGCGTTACCGGCAAGTGTTTAACAGATCAGCAGAACTTCAAAACGCAGATGTCGACGAGCGGAACAAGCTGGATTGCACGCCTCACACCGGTTAAAAAGGAACTGAGACAGCTGTTTTCACAACTCCTCATCACGTTCGATACTAAGCGGATGGTGGCCGTTCGCGTTGAGATGATTGAAAAAGGAGGCGACAATACAGTGATAGAACTGCTCGACCCAATTAAAAATGCATCTGTCAACGGCAATGAATACAAGATTGATTAAGTGTCTCTTACTGAGCATCTGCTTGTTGGTCAGTCTCTCGACAGCGGCTTCCCGGCAAGACACTTTGCAGCTTTCGGTGCAGATCGGAATGAAAAAAGCAGTACTTTCGGGCATCTGTATAATGGCTATCGATAGCAATCGGATGGTCAAAGGAGCCGTTATCAACGAGTTCGGAGTGAAAGCTTTCGATTTCATTTACAACGAACGGAAACACAAGGTACGCCTAATCGATATAATGCCGATGCTCGATAAGTGGTACATCCGTCACATTCTGCGTCGCGATCTGCGGAAAATCATTCCGCAACTCATCACCCGCGGGTCATGCGAATACACTGATCTAAAATACGGGATCGACTATATCTTCAAACCCTTAGAACAAGAACACAATGCGATTAGCGAATGATTTCTACCGTATCGAGACTTACGAAGAGTGTAAAAGTGGTGCTGTAGCCCGACTGAAACTCAACAGCGAGCACGTGATTTACCGTGCTCACTTCCCCAATCAACCCGTAACGCCGGGAGTATGTATGATCGAAATGCTTACGGAATTGATGGAGAAACGTATCGGGAAACCGTTGTTCCTGTGTAAAGTAAGGAACATCAAGTTCCTGAATAAATTGAGTCCGGCTGCCGTTCCGGTTATTTCGATATCTTTTTCCTATCAAGTCGAAACCGGAGAAACCGCAAAATATGCTGTGAAAGGCGAAATCTTCGGCGATGAACAAGTATTTGCCAAACTGTCTGTTACATATGAATAAACGCGTGTGTGTAGTCATTCCTACCTTCAACAACGCCCGAACGTTGTCCGAGGTGATTCAGGAAGTAAGCCGATATGTGGCCGATATTATCGTGGTTGACGATGGTTCGACCGACGCTACGGCTCAACTGCTTGCCGACTGCACGTTACCCATCACCGTGATCACGCTTCCGCGTAATGCAGGTAAGGGCCGAGCGCTTTGCAAAGGATTTGAGGAAGCACGCCGACAAGGCTTCGATTATGCCATTACTATCGACAGTGACGGACAGCATTACGCATCAGATATCCCCAAATTCATCGCAGCCATCCGCCGATATGCGGGCTATCTTATCGTCGGTAACCGTTTCGACCCATCCCTTTTCAATGAAACCACAGGCCGAAATATGAATACCGAGAGCCGATTTGCCAATAAATTCAGCAACTTTTGGTTCCGTTTGCAGACCGGTATACGGTTAGACGACACGCAAACAGGCTTCCGCGCTTATCCGCTCAGGCAGCTTCGCTGGCTGAATGGCATCACTTCGCGTTACGAAGCCGAGTTAGAGCTGCTGGTGTTTGCCGCTTGGCACAACGTCGGCATCCGCAGTATTCCCGTTCAAGTGTACTATCCGCCACAGTCGGAGCGCGTCAGTCACTTCCGACCTTACTATGACTTCGCCCGCATCTCTGTATTGAATACCGTGCTGTGCGGCATTGCCCTCGTGTACGCTTGGCCCAAACGACTCATCCGAACGGTGCTCACCGTGGGTATGTTGTTGCTTCTTTTCATTGTGATGTTGTTCGTCCAGCTGGCCCTTTTCATCTTCTTCAACTCGCATCGGGTAACCGAACACCAGCGACTTCGTTATCATTCGTATATCCAAAAAGTATCGCGTTGGTTGCTGAAACACGTTCCCGGCGTTACGACACGCGTCCTCAACGAAAGTGGAGAAGACTTTCTCCGCCCCGCAGTCATCATCAGCAACCACCAGAGTCACCTCGATTTGCTGTGTATTATGATGCTCACACCTCGCTTAGTCATAATGACCAAACGTTGGGTTTGGCGCAATCCGCTCTACGGTTTGGCCATTCGCTACGCCGAATATCTACCCGTAACACACGATTTCGATACGAACGAGCGACTGCTTCGGCGTCTTTCCGAGCGCGGTTATTCGATAATGATCTTCCCAGAAGGCACTCGTTCGGCCGATTTAGACGTGCATCGGTTCTCGCAAGGAGCGTTTTACTTAGCACAAAAGTTCGCTCTCGACATTGTACCTGTCGTACTTCACGGTACCGGAGTGGTGCTCAACAAACGGGCAAAGCACATCACTCCCGGCGAGATTACGGTCGAAATCAAGCCCCGAATACGCATAACCGACTCTGAATACGGCTCGACACCGATGGAAATAGCCAAGACTTTCCGTCGGAAATATATCGAATGGACTCAAAACGAATGATATTTCAATGAAGCGTTGCATTATTATTGGCAGTGGATTAGGCGGTCTTTCGTGTGGCGTTATCCTCGCTCGGAACGGCTATCAGGTAACGATTCTCGAACAAGGAACACAAATCGGCGGTTGTCTTCAATGTTTCCGGCGAGACGGAGTGAAGTTCGAGACAGGGATGCATTTCATCGGAAGTGCCGAAAGAGGGCAGACTTTGCACCGTCTGATGCACTATCTTGAAATGGATAATATACCTTTGAGCAGGCTCGACAAGCACGGTTACGACGTTATTTCACTGTCAGGCGAATGCTTCCGGCTGGCTAACGATCGGGGGCCTTTCATCGAACAATTATCCGAAAGATTCCCGCACGAAACCGATCACATTGTTAAATACTACGATTTAATTGAAGAAATTGCCCGCGCCTCATCGCTCCACTCCCTGCGACAAGCCGACAGCAATGCTGCCATCAATACCGAGTACCAGATACGGAGTATCGACAACGTCGTCGATTCGATCATTACCGACCCAATGCTTCGCAATGTTCTCGTGGGAAATTTGCCGCTCTACGCTGCCGAAAAAGGTAAGACTCCCTTTGCCACTCACGCCTTTATTACCGACTTTTACAATCAAAGTGCCTTCCGAATACCTGGCGGAAGTGATGCTATTGCACATTCGTTGACCGACACTTTGCGACGTTATGGTGGCGATGTGATGACTCGAAAGAAAGTCACCCGCATTCTTTGCAATAGCGAAAAAGCTACGGGTGTGGTCACAGAAGACGAAAGCCATTATGCAGCCGACCTCATTTTAGCCTCTGTTCATCCCTCCCGATTAGTAGAAATGCTACTTGATATTCCACTGATACGTCCTGCTTACAGGGCCCGTATACATCAGTTGCCCAATACCACGGGTGGTTTCGCAGTCTATATGAAGTTCAAACCGGGTACAATGCCTTATTTAAACCACAATTATTACGGCTATCGCGATCCCTCGCCGTGGGCTTGCGAGCAATACACCGACGACGATTGGCCCCGCGGATTCTTATATATGCATATGTGTCCGACCGTAACTGACGGTGCGATTCCGCGTTTTGCCGAGTGTGGCGAACTGCTGAGTTATATGCGATTCAATGAAGTAGAACATTGGAAAGGCACCCAAGTGGGACATCGCGGAGCAGATTATGAAGCCTTCAAACAGGCTAAAGCCGAGCGGCTTATCGATGAAGCGAATCGCCAGTGTCCCGGTTTGAGGGCGGCGATAGCGGCTTATTGGACATCTACTCCACTCACTTACCTCGACTATACAGGTACGGAAGCAGGCTCGATGTACGGTGTTGCCAAAGACATTAACAAGGGAGCGGCCTGCCACGTACAGCATAAGACGAAGATTCCGAACCTTTTACTCACCGGGCAGAACATCAATTCGCACGGAATGTTGGGCGTACTTGTAGGCACGATTGTCACTTGCAGCGAGCTACTTACGGCCGAAACCATTTATCAACAGATAAAAGAATGAATGCAGACATTATTATAATAGGTGGCGGTTTGGGCGGACTGACAACCGGAGCGTTGTTAGCCAAAGAGGGATTACGCGTTATCGTCTTAGAGAAAAACGCCGTTATCGGCGGTGGTTTGCAGACTTTCAGACGCGGAAACGTCGAGTTCGAGACCGGAATGCACATACTCGGAGGATTCCGAAAGGGTGGAACCCTGCACCGAATCTGCACGTATCTCGGTATCATCGACCGTCTTCGGCTGCGCGATATGGACGAGTGGTGTATGGATGAGATTACTTACGGCGAGGATAACGTCACTTATCGCATTGCGTCTGGCAGACAAGCATTTGCCGAAAGTCTTGCAGTCTACTTCCCTAAGCAGCGCGAACAGTTGCACAATTATGTCGAAGCGCTCTACAAACTCACTGATGAGATCGACATATTTCATCTTCGTCCCGCCCGTGAAGACATCATTCAGCACAGCGAACAGTTTTTTTGGCCGGTCGATAAATGCATTGCCCACTATGTCACCGACCCAAAACTGCGCGACCTTCTGGCGTATATGAATCCGATGTATGGCGGTATTGAGGGACACACACCTGCTTACATACACGCACTGATCAATGTTCTCTACATCGAAGGACCGTCTCGTTTCGAGGGCGGAAGTCTGCAAATGGCCCTGGCTTTACAGTCGGTTATCGAGCAGGCAGGCGGTCGTGTCATTGCCAATGCACCCGTAGAGCATATCGAAGTGCGTGAGAAAGCAGTGCAAAAAGTGGTAACACACGACGGAACCGAATATCAAGCCGATCGTTATATAGCTGCTATTCATCCATCAGAACTATTCCGTATCACCGACGAAAACGCTTTCCCGCGTGCTTATCGCAATCGTTTGGAGAGCCTTCCGAATACTTATTCCACCTTCAACTTATTCATTGAGCTGCACGAAGGAGCGTTCCCCTATATCAATCACACGTGTTATTACGAGCGCGATTACCGTCATATCTGGCGCCTCGGAGAGTATGTGGAGGGCCAATGGCCTGTCGGTTTTATGTTTATGACGCCCACTTCGGCCTGTCAAGGACCGTTTGCCACGCATATGATCATCAACAGTATTATGCCATATGAGGCCGTGGCGCAATGGGAAAATACATTGACGGGTCGGCGGGGAGCCGATTATGAGGCGTGGAAAAAAGCCCGGCAGGAAGATATTATCCGGCTGATGGAACTGCGTTATCCCGACTTTCGCCGTGCCATCAAGCACATTTACACAGCTACACCGCTTACTGTTCGCGACTATTTCCACACCAAACACGGCTCGTTGTACGGTTATGAGAAAGACTGCGAGAACTTTCTGCGCTCGCAAGTACCGATATTCACCAAAGTAAGCAACCTCTTGTTGACGGGCCAGAATATCGGACTTCACGGCATTTGCGGCGTTCCTCTCTCGGCGATTAACACCGCCGAGGCAATCGTGGGAATGAATCAGATTATCCGAAAAATGTAAAGTGAGGCAATGAGTTGGTAAGTTTTTGAATTTATATGGATATTAGTTACATTATCAGATCGATGCTAAAAACCATTATTTTATGGATGTTGATCCTTTCAGCCACCGCCGCTCGCGCCCAAATTCGTATTTGGGCGGATACTGACGAACGTGCACCGAGTGTGACGCTAACGCCTTATCTCCCAGCCACGGGCGATAAACACGTGGCCGTAATCATCTGTCCAGGCGGCAGCTATCACTGGCTCGACCGTCAGGCAGAGGGTATAGACGTGGCGCATTGGTTGCAGTCACAAGGCATTGCGGCCTTTGTATTGAGCTATCGGACGGTGGGCATCATCCCGTTTATCACCCATTCGCGCCTCCTTTTCAGAGGAGTGAGACATCCGGATATGTTCCGCGACGTTCAGCGTGCCATCCAATTGGTGCGCGAAAGGGCACAAACGTGGAACATAGCAACCGACAGTGTAGGCATGATGGGCTTCTCGGCAGGGGGACATCTGGCAATGGCGGCGGCCGAATTTGCCGCAACCGACTTCCTGGCTCCAATCGGAATACACGCCAACGTGTCGTTACGGCCCAACTTTGTAGCCGCTCTTTATCCCGTGGTTACACTCTCTGACAAGCGATTCGTGCACAAACGGTCGCGCAAGGGACTGCTCGGTGAGTGGGGAAAGAACAATAGACAAATGCGCGACTCACTCTCGTTAGAGCGTCACGTGCCATCAGACTGTCCACCGGCATTCATTGCTTGCTGTGCTGACGACCCTGTCGTGCATCCCGCAAACGCCGCTTTGCTCGACTCGGCACTCACTGCCCGCCATATCGATCACCGTTACATCCGCTTCAATACGGGCGGACACGGCTTCGGAGCAAGTGCCACGCGTGGCACAGAGGAGTGTCGCCGATGGAAAGAAATGTTCCTGTCGTGGTTGCAGGAGATTTTAAGCCGCCAAGCGCAACACGACCTTTCGACTCGCGATACAACACAACACAGCAATGAATAAAAACGACTCACTTTATTCGCGAATGTAAAAACAAAGTGTTACTTTTGCAAAGAAAGATATGCTATGACGCGAATGCAGAGCGACTATAATCTGCAAACGGCAAGAAAAAATGGGAAAATCGCAGGTCGTTTTGCCGAGATTCGAAAGATTGCAGCATTGTTCTAATGATATAGAAAATGCTTTTAACAGAAAAGAAAAAGAGAAAAGCGAGAAAGTAAAGCGTTATGTCGGATAAAGAAATAGAATTATATCTCAAAACACTCGATGAAGGGTTAAAGGCTGCCGAACGGCAAATGTTGGAAGAAGAAACCCTTTATAACGAGTCGGTTACGATTAGAGATGAGAACAATCAGATTGTAAACATTCCGGCAAAGGATCTACTTGCCAAACACTTCTATAATTAACTGATTGACAATAAGATAGAAACAGCATTACAACTAACGGTTAATCACTGTGCATCTAACGGTTAAACGTACGACAATTAACCGTTAACCGACGTGCGAAAAGCCGTTAATTAAAATGCAATGAATATCAACGTATAAGAAAACAACCAATAAGTATGTCACAAGACATCGAATTTCAATCGCCTGAAGCCATCAAATGCTTTCAAGAAAAGCTGCTTCATAAACAGTTGGCGTACCTCAACACACATTCAAAATACTACCAACGGATGTTCGATCAGCACGGTATCGACATCGCAAAGGTGCGGTATCTTGAAGACTTAACACGTCTCCCCTTCACCGAAAAACGCGACTTACAGCTCTTCAACGACGACTTTTTGTGTGTCGCGAAGAATGAAATCATCGACTATATTACCACTTCCGGCACCTTGGGCGACCCAGTAACATTCGGCTGTACGGATCAAGACCTGGATAGATTGGCCTTCAATGAGGCCAAGTCTTTTGAATGTGCGGGACTCAAAAAGGGCAATATCGTGCAACTGATGACCACACTCGACAAGCGGTTTATGGCCGGAATGGCTTACTTTCTCGGGCTACGCAAGTTGGGTGTAGGCGTTATTCGCGTGGGCAACGGCATTCCCGAACTGCAATGGGACACCGTAATGCGCATCCATCCGGACACCATTATGTGCGTGCCTTCATTTATTTTGCGGCTCATCGAATATGCAGAAGAACACGGAATCGATTACCGACACTCCTCCATCAGGCGCATTATCGGTATCGGCGAGGGACTTCGTGAACAGGATTTCACACTCAATCTGCTTGGCAGGCGCATTCAAGAGAAGTGGCCCGAAGTACAACTCTTCGCCACTTATTCAAGTACTGAGATGGGTGCAACGTTTTCCGAGTGTGCGTTTGGTTGTGGCGGACACGTCCATCCCGAGTTAATCATTGTCGAAATCATTGGCAACGACGACCAGCCTGTGGCTGACGGCGAAGCGGGTGAGGTCGTCGTGACCACGCTCGGCGTGCAAGCAATGCCGCTGTTAAGATTCAGAACAGGTGACATTGCAGCCAAACGTGTGGACAAATGCGAGTGCGGCAGGTGGGCATATCGGCTTACTCCGCTCGTGGGTCGTAAAAACAACCTCATCAAACTCAAAGGAACCACGCTCTATCCGCCCGCTATCAACGACGTACTTGACAATACTTCTTACATAGAGAACTATGTGGTCATCGTGCGAGAGTCGGCGGCCGGTACCGACGAAGTGGTTATTCGCGTCGGAATCAAGCCCACCGCAACAAACAAGTCGGCCGAAAATATCGTCAAAGACCTTAAAGATCACTTCCGTTCACGCATTCGTGTGGCACCGATTATCGAACTGTTGCCGGTCGGAGAAGTGCAAAAAATCAACTTTCCGGCCAAAAGTCGCAAGCCCATTAAATTCATCGACGAACGCAAAAAACAATGACACACACCGCAGAAAACCATTATTCGCCCAGCTTTTTCGATGATATCCGACCCTATAACAACGCAGAAATACCCGCAGCAATGCACCGGATTGCCGACAGCGAACTGTTGCCGAAGTTGGCAGCGTTTATCTTTCCCGGCGTTTCTGTCGACGAAATCCGAGCCCTGTTGCGTGAAATCAAGACATCGGACGAGTTTCAACACAAGGTGATGTACGATTTCAACGTACAGGTAATCAAACATTCGGTAACGCAATTCACCTGCAACGGCTTGCAGAATTTATCGCCGTCGCAGTCTTATATGTTTGTAAGCAACCATCGAGACATCGTTCTCGACGCATCACTCTTGCAAATGGCACTCACCGATGCGGGATTTCCGACCAGCGAAATCACGTTCGGCGCCAATCTGATGTGCCATCCATTGCTCATCGATATAGGTAAAAGCAACAAGATGTTTCGTGTAGAACGCGGTGGAAATGCACGCGAGTTTTATCGCAGTTCGCTGCATTTATCGCAATATATTCACTATGTTTTGACGCACAAGAAGTCGTCAGTTTGGATCGCACAGCGCAACGGGCGCACCAAGAACGGCATCGATGCGACCGACCAAGGACTAATTAAGATGTTCTCGATAGCAGGCGGACACGATAAGATGAAAGCACTTTTGGAACTTCACATCGTGCCCGTTGCCGTGAGTTATGAGTGGGAACCCTGCGACATCTTAAAGGTTCGAGAACTTCATCGGGCACGAACCGAAAAGTATGTAAAGCGTCCCGGCGAAGACATCGACAGTATTCTGACGGGCATTTTACAGCCGAAAGGGCGCGTACATTTTGAGGTTTGCGAGCCTTTAACGGCCGATGAGCTGTTCGCTTACCGTTCGTTGCCGGCCCACGACGCCGTAAGCAGCGTGGCAAAGCTCATCGATCGCCGTATCATCAGCAATTATCGGTTGATGACAAACAATTACATTGCCTATGATTTGGTGAACAATGCACCCAAACCGACTGCTCCTTACACGGTAGAAGAGCGCTCGGCGTTCGTCGACAGAATGAATTCGCTGTCCGACTCGGCATTGCGCGAAATCTTTCTGGGCATTTATGCCAACCCCGTTATCTCTCAACGAACGCTCAAATAAGTAGGAAGATGACGACCTTTGTACTGCGTTTGTACGACTATCTGCATCGAAACCGATGGCTATGTTACGTTCTTTTGACCGCGATTGTCGTTGGATCAGTATTGCTCACGCTGCGTCTTCGTTTCAATGAAGACATCAGCGACTTTCTGCCTAACGATGAGGCATATCAGAAATCGATGTCGATTTATCGGCAAATCAATGCGGCCGACCGCATCTTCGTTGTCTTCCAGTTGCGCGATTCATCGCAAACCGACACCGAAAAGCTGATCTCTGCCGTCGAGTTATTCAGCAAACAGACAGCCGGAGAGCATTGGAAAATAACGGCGCAAGTAGACTATGACAAGCTGATAAACATTGCTTCGTTCGTTTATCGCAATGCACCGCTCTTCCTGACAGCGGCCGACTACAAGCGAATGGAACGCCAACTGGCACCCGACAGCATTGCTTCGGCCCTGCAACGAGCCCAAGAACAACTGCTGTTTCCGACCGGCAGCCTTGTAAGTAACAACATTCAGCGCGACCCTTTGGGACTGTTTACCCCCTTGATAACTCGACTTCAAACTGCCAATAGCAACATTCGCTATGCGCTCAACGACGGTTTCATCTTCACGCCCGATAATAAACGCGCCATCATTATGATCGATTCGCCTTACGGGTCGAGTGAAACCAGCAAGAATACGGCGCTGATCAATCGGGTAAACACCGCTGCCTCGGCTGTTGAACAAGCCATACCGGGCGTGCAGATACAAGCTACCGGCGCCCCCGTTATCGCTGTTCAGAATGCCCGACAGATCAAAACCGACAGTCTTTGGGCCGTGAGTATCGCTGCCGTTCTTATCCTTTCGCTGCTCTTTTACGCATTACGCAGCCTCCGCAAGATGTTATTCATCGTGGTTTCGTTGGCTTTCGGCTGGCTCATTGCTATGGCAGGGATGTCGGTTCTGCACCAACACGTGTCGGTAATCGTGCTCGGCATCGCCTCGATTATCATCGGCATTGCTGTCAATTATCCGTTACATTTTGTCTCGCATCTATCTCATCAACCTTCGCCTCGCGCTGTTTTGCAAGATATTGCCGAGCCTTTGGTCATCGGAAACATCACTACCGTGGGAGCGTTTTGCGCCTTGATACCGCTCGATTCTACCGCTTTGCGCGACTTAGGTATATTTGCTGCGTTGATGTTAATGGGCACAATCCTCTTCGTTATGGTCTTTTTGCCCCACCTTTGCAAGCAAAACGCAGTGCAAAAAGTGGTCGGCCAGCTGCAGGAAGAGACAAACGAGACCGCGGAATACACCCCTACTTATCCCCGCAACAAATGGGTAGCCGGCTCGCTCATCGTTATCACGCTCGTGTTGGGCTATTTCAGTCTTTCCACGTCGTTTGATACGAATATGCAAAACATCAACTATCTCGATCCCAATCAGCGTGAGCTGCTGGCCGGTCTCAGCAAAATGCGCAACGAGACACCCAGCGAAACACAACTATATATCGCTTCCGAGGGCGCGACGGTTAATGAAGCGCTCACGCGGAGTGAGCAAGACAGTGCTGATGTATTTATCACCAGCCGGCGCGAACAGCAACGCCGAATCGACCGATGGAATGCTTTCGTGCGCCGACATCACGCCGAATTCTACATCCATCTTCCTCAAACAGCTGCCCGAATCGGCTTCTCGACCGAGGCTTTCACCGATTTTTATTCCCTTTTAAACACTCCGTTTCATCCCCAAAACATCCGTTTCTTTGCACCGCTCACGACCAACGGAATCGGGACTCGTATCATCGGGCGCACCGCCGTGCGTGTAACGAACGTGCCGACAGCTGTTGCCGACAGCCTCATTACAGCCTATGCCGACCAAAATAACGGCCGTTGGGCTTTCGATGTACAGTCGATGAACAGCACGATAGCCGTTTCTTTGTCCGACAACTTCAATTACATCGGTTGGGCCTGCGGACTGATCGTGTTCGTATTCTTATGGCTTTCGTTCGGCAAAATCGAACACGCACTCGTCGCTTTCTTACCGATGGCGGTATCGTGGATATGGATTCTTGGCACGATGCACCTTTTCGGAATGCGCTTCAACTTGGTAAATGTAATTCTGGCAACATTCATCTTCGGTCAGGGCGACGATTACAGCATCTTCATTACAGAAGGTTTGATTTACGAACGCACGCACCATCGCCGGATGCTTGCCTCTTATACACGCAGCATTTTGCTATCGGCCGCGATAATGTTTATCGGTATGGGCACACTGATTGTTGCCCGCCACCCGGCGCTTCATTCGTTAGGCGAGATTACGATAGTGGGTATGGCCTCGGTGGTTGCAATGACTTACGTGCTTCCTCCAATAGTTTTCGGATGGCTGTACACACGTAGCGACGGCAGCGACAGGCCATTCCCCGTCACCGTCCGGCGACTCGCGGCTACGTCGTTTGCCACTATGGTCTATCTCGGGCAGATATTTTACGGGTTGTGTCTGAGCACGTATCTCTTCAAGATTCGCCGCAAAACGCCGGCTCGGGTACGCACGCTTCATAACCGGATGTACCGCTTTTTCAAATTCGACATACATCGGATTTCCGGCGTAAAGACCACCATTCTAAACCCCGATAACGAAGACTTCGAGCGTCCGGGCATTATCATCTGCAATCACCAGTCTATTCTCGACCCCGTTTGTTTGATGGCCCTGTCGCCCAAAATCGTGATTATCACGGGAAAAAAGGTGTGGCATAATCCTGTGGTTCATCGTATCTTAAAGTTCGCCGACTTCCTTTCGATAGAGCAGGGAGCAGATGTTCTACTGACCCAATGCCGTCAACGCATAGCCGAAGGATACAGCATTGCGATCTTCCCCGAGGGCGAACGGCCACTGACCGACGGCATCGGGCGTTTCCACAACGGTGCTTTTCTGCTCGCACAGCAACTTAATGTCGACCTCATTCCGGTCTATTTATACGGCTTGCGCACGATAATGCCCCGCGGTTCGATGCTCTGCGACCGCGGCGATATTACCGTCAAGATCGGTCGTCGGATAACGATTGCCGAACAAAAGACGATGGGCAGCACCGCGTTGGCACTCAAAAAGGAAGTTTATCGCAGGTTTGTTGCGGAGTACTTTTCCAATTGAGAAATGATGATTGACAGTTGATCATCCTTCTTAGCTCCCGAAGTTAGGGGGCTGGGGATATGTAATCAAACACTCATTGATAATTGAAAGTTCTTCGGTCAGTATTCAAGTAGAAAAGCAGAAAGTCACAAATAAAAATAGATTTGTATGTCATTGATTTTTAATGACATACAAATCCCTTTCCAAATAGTGGCTGCTTGCACGCTGATTAACCGTTAAACGGCGAGCGTTTAACGGTTAGTTGCAAGGTGATTAACGGTTAAACGCACGATGATTAACGGTTAGTTGTAAAGCGTTTTATATGTTGTTGATTTTCAGTAAGATACAAATCTTCTTTCTCTTGCACCCTTTTACGCTCTTACTTGAATGTCAGTCCAAGGATTCTTAATTGTCAATCACCAATTGGGTACATACTCTTAACTGGCTCCTTCGGGCTCATCCCGAAAGGGAGAGAGGTGAGAAGAAAAACGATTAACAGTTCATGATCAATGATCTATTGGCAAATCAGCCTTTTGTCCGCGTATGATTTCACGGCGATTGCGGGGATGATGCTCAAGGATTTCTTGTCGGAGGGTGTGCGTGTCGATGTGCGTGTAAATCTCGGTAGTACTGATATCTTCGTGACCGAGCATCGCCTGAATGGCGCGCAGGTCGGCTCCGCCTTCCAAAAGGGCCGTAGCAAAAGAGTGACGGAGCGTGTGCGGGGAGATGGTTTTCGTGATTCCGGCCTGCAAGGCTTGGCGTTTGATCATAATCAGAATCATTGTTCGAGTGAGATGTGAGCCTCGGCGATTGAGGAAAACATAGTCTTCTTCACCGGGTTTGATATCCATTCGGCGACGATCTTCAAACCAGAGGTCAAGCTCTTTGATGGCTTTGGGCGAGATGGGGACGAGTCGTTCCTTGTTGCCCTTACCCAAAACACGGATGAAACGATCGCTCAGAAAGAGATCGGAAAGGCGAAGATGGGTGAGCTCAGATACGCGCAGGCCGCAGGAAAACAGTACTTCGATGATGGCTCGATTGCGATGCGACTCGGGTTTAGACATATCCAAGCTCGCTTCAAGGGCATCTACCTCGGCGGTTGAGAGCACTTCGGGCAGATGTTCACCCAAAGTGGGCGATTCGAGAAGCTCCGTCGGATCAGCCGTGAGATAGCCGTCGAGCAGCAGGAAACGATAAAATGCGCGGATGCCACTTAATATTCGTGCCTGCGATGAGGGACCGATGCCGAGTTCGTGAAGCGTAGCGGCAAAGTGTTGGAGGTGTTCGAGCTTGACATCAAGCACGGAAACAGTTTCCCGATGGAGATAATCGAGCAGTTTTCGAAGGTCTCTGTGATAGCCATCGACGGTATTCGGCGAATAGTTTCGCCCGAGTTTAAGATAGCGTAGATAGTTTTTGACAATGCTGTCGGGAGCTGAATCCGTTTTCTTCATTTGCGTTTCGTGTTGCAATGCAAAGTTACGGATTTTCTTGAAGACAGTCGTACGGCGCACGAAAAAGTGCAAATTGGAGAGCGATTTTTGAAAAATTGTGGTATATTTGCGCTGCAAACGAATCATCCATACAGTGAAATGAAAATACAGATTATCAACGGCCCCAATCTGAATATGCTCGGAAAGCGCGAGCCGGAGATATATGGCAGCCAGTCGTTCGAGACCTATCTCGCAGCGTTACGCAAGCAATTTGCAGGCGTTCAGCTTGATTTCTACCAAAGTAACATCGAAGGCGAACTGATCGATAAGATGCAAGAAGTAGGCTTCGAGTATAATGGCATCGTGCTGAATGCGGGCGCTTACACCCACACGAGCATCGCTTTGCAGGATTGTATTCGGTCGCTGGCGTGCCCGGTGATTGAAGTTCATATCTCGAATGTGCACAAGCGCGAGGAATTCCGGCATCATTCAATGCTCAGTTGTGCCTGCATCGGCGTGATTGCAGGATTCGGATTGGAGTCTTATCGACTGGCAATCGAGTATCTGACAACAGGCTTCCTACGTCCTTTTCAATAGGAAAGGAGACACGATCTCAGTCTTAAAGTAAGTAGAAGTATGATAAAACCAACGAAGATCTCCCCACTTTCGGAGAGCCCGGAGGAGACTCTCGACGCCTATATCCTTGCTCACAGCGACCCCGAGGGCGATTATCTGCATCGTCTTTATCGTGCAACGAATATCCATACGGTGCACGGACGAATGGCGAGCGGGCATTTGCAGGGCCGCGTTCTCAAAATGTTGGTCACGATGATCAGGCCTAAGAACATCCTCGAAGTAGGTACTTTCAGCGGCTACAGCGCCATTTGCCTGGCCGAAGGACTGCCGGAGGGAGGCCGAGTGTGGACTTTTGAAGTGAATGATGAGATGGAAGACTTCACGCGTCCGTGGTTAGAAGGAAGTCAATTTGCCGACCGCATCAACTTCATTATCGGTGATGCAAATGTCGAAGCGCCTCGATTGGGCATCACATTCGATATGGTTTTCATCGACGGTGACAAGCGAACGTATCTCGAAACCTATGAAATGGCACTCTCTGTCACCCGCAGTGGCGGCTACATCTTGGCCGATAACACGCTTTGGGACGGTCATGTAATTGATCGTTCGTATGACAACGACCGGCAAACAAGCGGTATCGAGCGTTTCAATGACTTCGTTGCAACAGACCGCCGGGTAGAACGCGTCATTCTTCCGTTGCGCGACGGACTGACGATTATCCGTAAATTATAAGATAAAAGACTTACGAATAAAAGAAATAAAGGAGTTAAGCCTGGCGTAAAAACGAATAGCTTAACTCCTTTATCGTTGTATTCTTAATTCTCAAAAGAATTATTTCTTGCTTTCATCCGGCAACATCGTCACGGTGACTCGGTTGTTGACGTTAAGGAACTCTTTGACAAATGCGGAGATACTCTGTGGCGTTTGCGCCGTAACAAGGCGTTTGAAGTCGGTGTGCATATCGATTCCATACTTGCGATACATATCGATCACGCCCATCCAATAGCCGTTGGTCTTGATCTGATCATCGTTTTGTTTGAGCAGATATTCCTTTACTTTGGTGAGCATTGACGCATCGCAGCTCTGTGCTAAGGCCGGAACCTCTGCACGCATAATGTCTAATGCCAATTGTTTTTTCTCCGGTTTCATCGGGCAATAAGCCAAGATGACAATATTATGGTAGGCATTTTGAATAGAGGCCGAACCCCGGGCGCCACACGAATAAGCTGCACTGGCATCCTCGCGAATCTTTTTCAGATAGACCATATTGAGCACTTGACCGGCAATGTCGGCCTTAATGGCATTTTCAAGTGTATAAGGCAGTTTCTCGTTATGCCACACCATATACGACGTTGCCTTAGGAGTCTCCATCTTGCGGACGAACTGATTGTCGATGATTCCGGCCTGCATCGTTTTCGTGCGATGACCTTTGACAACCTTACCCTTGGTCGGAAGTGCCGCAAGATACTGACAAATGAGCGGTCGAATGGTCGCATCGTCATAGTTTCCGATAATAGTGAAAGTCCAACCGGCAGCATTTGCCGTACGCTCTTGGGCCATTTGGAGAATCCGATCGTAGTTGATGGATTTCAGAGAAGCCGTTGTCAACGGCACCAAACGCGGATTGTGGCCATAGATTGTGGCCGTAAGCGAGTCGCTGAAAGCTGCATCCGGCGAGATAGAACGGTTCTTCAAAGATACTTCCAATTGACTGATGAGATTGTCATAAGCCTTCTGATCTTTGTTGATCTTGGTAAAATAGAGATAGACCATCTGCAACATTGTCTCCACATCCTTAGGAGTTGAACTGCCACCGATATCCATATATTCGTCGCCCATTAAGAGATTGGCATTCGCAATCTTACCGGCGAGCGCCTTTTCGAGTTCTGTACTTGAGAAGTTTGCAAGTCCGCTGATGCCGATTACATTGTCGAACACTTGCGCATTGACATAGTCTGCGGGTCCGTAGAGCGAGCTTCCGCCTTCTCCTTGACCCGAAAGCAGCACCTGATCTTTCTTATAATCAGTCTTTTTCAATATCACCCGTGCACCATTCGACAGTGTAAGCTCCGTGTAATTGAATTTAGCATTCTTCACCTCCTTGGTAATTCGACCTGCTTTTGGCATCGTAGCCATCAGTGGTTCGTCCTTCACGTTGTCTACATAAGCCTCAATTTGCGTTGTACGCGCTTCTTTCACAGCCTGCAACAAACCGGCTTTCGTAGGATAAACATTACCTTCTTTCTCGTTGTTGAAGTTGATAATGACCATATTACTGTCGTTAGCAGGCAACAGTTCTTTTATATATTCATTGATGGCTTCAAGCGGAATGTTAGGCACGAGTTGCTTCATCGTCGTATAATAATAATCGATCGAAGGCATCGGCTCATTGGAAAGGAAGTTGCCTTTACATTCGGCGTAGAACTGAGAACTGTAACGCTTGTCGCGATTGCTGTACATCTTGTCGAGCGAACTCAGCATATTAGCCTTATAACGACTGTATTCCGTCGGTGTAAAGCCAAATTCGGCAGCACGGCGAGCTTCGATCATTGCAGCTTTCAACGATGAAGTTACCTGTGAAATATCCTTAGGCGTGGTTGAAACAGTAAAAGCATCTTTGGTTTTAGCAAAGATATAATTGCCGTCCGATGCCGAAGCATTCACGTACGGGCAGTCGGCTTTCTGTGCGGTTTCACTGAATCGGTCGTTAAGCATACTCATTGCGGCATTCTTCACATAATTGTTGACCAGATAAATCATTGAGTTTTTCATCGAGTCGGGGAACACATCGTGTTTAAATAGCACATCAACGCCGCTGGTAGTACACTCTTTATCTTTGTCGATAATCACAATCGGGTCGGCCGTGTCGGGCACAGACTCGTTCACAACAGGTGCTGCATTCGCAGGATTTTTAATGCTTCCGAAAAGCTTTTTAATTTCAGCCTCAACGTGATCGACATTCACATCGCCAATGACAATGATCCCCTGATTAGTGGGATGATACCATTTCTCATAATAATCACGCAGCTCTTTCGGTTTGAAATTATCCACAACGCTCATCAATCCGATAGGATAACGAACGCCGTATTTAGAGTTTGGATAGAGTGTCGGTAAGTTTCGCTCGAACATTCTGCTGCTGGCACTGGTACGCAGACGCCACTCTTCGTGGATCACACCGCGCTCTTTGTCAATCTCTTTGGGATCGAGTGTCAGCCCATTGGCCCAATCGCGCAGGATAAGCAGACACGAGTCGAGTGCGCTCTGGCGATTGGTGGGTACATTATCTATATTATATACCGTCTGGTCAATGCCCGTATAAGCATTCAAGTCGCGGCCGAACTGCACGCCGATCGACTCGCAATAACGGATAAGTTCATTGCCTTTGAAATGGTCTGTACCGTTAAAGCACATATGTTCAAGGAAATGTGCCAGTCCGCGTTGTGCCTCTTCTTCTTGTATCGAACCCACTTTCTGGGCAATATAGAAGTTAGCACGGTGTTCAGGCCAATTATTGTAACGGATGTAATAAGTCAATCCATTGTCTAATTTACCGATGCGCACGGCCGTATCTACGGGTATCGGCGGCATCTCCATCTGTGCCCGGGCCAGCGAAACCACCGCCAACAGGACCACAATAAGTAGCTTTCTTAATCTCATAGCTTACTGTTTTATAAGTTTATACATATTGAATAATTGTCGTTTTCATCTTTTCTCTCATTTGTTCCGTCTCTCTTGACCTTGCTTCCGCAAATGAGCAATACGTCCGCAAAGTTAAAAATATTTTCCGAAAAAGTCTCTATTATAGTACGGAAAATCATTGATAATTTTTCTTGGCACCCTAAGTTAGAAGCTGGTGGGCTGTACCTAATTGATGATTGACAATTGCTCATCCTTTAATTGATATCCAAACAGGAAAATAGAGGAATAAGAATTAAACGAGAATCACATCTCATTGAAAATCAAATAGATATAAATCTATTTCCAATTAACAGTTAATCACCTTGCAATTAACCGTTAAACGGCGTGCGTTTAACCGTTAATCGCACGCCGTTTAACGGTATTTCAGAATGGAAGAAACGACTGCATACAAAATCGTTCCATCTTTCCCGTCTTTTAAGTCATCAAACCGTGCAATGCCGATGGTGTTGACTCGGTTATCGACGCACAAGCATAATTGAATGTCGAAGCGGATAATCGTACCTCCTGAACAGTGCATTTATTTTGCAGATAAGAAAAAAATCGCGCCCCACTTTTAATAAAATGGGGCGCGATCAATATAAAAATGGAAACGACTGAAGCATTACTCTTCCTTCTTCTCGAAAGAAATGGAGAAAGAAGTAAGAACGTCTTGTTATTTATCCAGGTAGTATTTCTTCACGACATTGAAGTCGTCGTCGAATTCATAAACCAACGGTGTGCCCGTGGGAATCTCCACATTGATGATCTCTTCATCGGAGATATGCTCGAAATACTTGATGAGTGAACGCAGCGAATTACCGTGGGCGGCAATCATTACACGCTTACCGGCCATTACAAGCGGCTTGATTTCTTTCTCGAAATAGGGCACAGTGCGGGCTATTGTGTCTTTGAGACTCTCGCACATAGGTACTTCCTGTGCCGGCACATCACGATAAGCGGGATTCTTCTGAGAGTTATACGGGTTATCATCTTCCATCTTCGGGGGACGAACATCAAAGCTTCGGCGCCAGATATGCACCTGTTCATCGCCGTATTTTGCAGCTGTTTCTTTCTTGTTCAGGCCCGACAGCGCACCATAATGACGTTCGTTGAGTTTGAACGACTTGTAAACGGGTAGCCACTCGCGGTCCATCTCTTTCAAGATAATCTGCTGCGTGTTGATGGCGCGGCGCAGATAAGAGGTGAAGCAGATGTCGAAGTCGATGCCGGCAGCACGCAATGCCTGTCCGGCACGCTTGGCTTCAACGCGCCCTTTGTCTGATAACTCTACGTCAACCCAACCTGTAAAGAGGTTTTTCTGATTCCACTCACTCTCCCCGTGGCGGACAATTACTAATCTTTTCATACGTTTGAATGATTCTGTTTATTGTAATTTACTCACTTTGCGTGCAAAAGTAACTATATTTGCAGACACTCGCAATACCTAAAAATGATGGATTTATTTACCTGATTTGTATTTCTCGCGAATCTTACTGACTGTCATTGTGAAACCAACAGATATGACTTTCGATGACCTCTCCACTTCGAGTGGCCGGTGCTTTATCCGGATTGGCACTGTAAATGCGTAGTGTTTGCATTTCGATATTGGTGGAATAAGTGCGCATACTGTCGATAAACGTGCGGTCGGAAACCAGAGTTCCGACTTTAAGTCGGATACAGTCAGAAGACGAGAGACTCATCATCTTATTATCGGAAAGGAACAAACGTGACACGTTTATCTGTTAATTGCATGTCTTCGAATTGCGACCGATAAACTACTCACGTCAATTTGTATCATCGCCAAAGCCCTGACAGCTATCAACAAAAGTCTTTTCATTTCTTCTTCTCTACCTGTCTATACACCTATCGGGAGTAAAACAAAAAACAGCAAACCGTCACATCTTCCCTCGATCGATAATCGTGATGGTCTTTCCATCCACTTGAATGGCGCCGGCTTCTACCAGTTCGGACATCGAACGTAGCAAAGAGAATTTCTGAATACCGAACGAATCGGCAATCTCTTGTCGTGACTTGTCTAACCGAATCGTGTCAGATCCTTGCTCTTTGGCGGCTGTCAGAATAAAGTAAGACACTTTCTCGCGCACCGTCAACAATGAAAGGATACGCATTTTACGGGTAAGAAAGACATCGATGTCGCACAAAGACTGAATAAAATTCATCCGAATCGTCTCCTCGGTATCGATAAGTCGTTTCAACTCTTGCGGTGACATACGCAGCACTTGAGTATCAACATCAGTCTCAACGCTTACAGGCAGCCGTTTGTCTTGCGCAAAGATGAACGCGGGTGCAATGATATTGCCCGGCACCAAACGGCTGACCTCAACCGATTTACCCGACAATCCCGCCATTCTTGCTACCATTTCACCGCTCACAATGATGTCGGCATAACGACAAGGATAGCCTGTCAATGCATAAATATCTTTCTTTTCAAAAGCCACGAGACGATAAGCCACACCCTCCATCATCGTCTCTATCTCTGCTTGAGTCAGTCCCCTGAACAGTGGACAACGACCCAAGGCATTCAATATCTTAGTTGTCATCATCGCAATCGAGAATGAATTTGAGTGAATCCGTGCCACAAAGATACGCCGAATCGGATGAAGCTGTATCAAAGTTTAACGTTTTTTATCGTGTTGTCGGCACAATTGTTACCGGTCGCTCACGGTGAAGACGATAATTTTGCACGTGAAATTGAATAACGGTATTATACAAAAACGATTATGGAAAATCAAATGTTTTGTTTCCAATGCCAAGAAACGGCAAAGGGAATAGGTTGCACTGTCAAGGGTGTTTGCGGCAAACTGCCCTCCACCTCTAAGTATATGGATTTGCTGTTAAGTGTGGTTCGTGGCGTCGGAGCCATCGACACGGCGCTCCGAAAGGCCGAAGTGGAAAGGCCGCAAGGTGTGGGCGCCTTCATCGTCGACGCGCTTTTCTCGACTATTACTAATGCAAACTTCGACGATGCGGCCATCTTGCGGCGTGTCGATAAAGGCATTGTACTGAAACGCGAGTTGTTAAACACGGCACAAAAGGCGGGTGTCGAGTTGCCTAAATATCACGAAGTGGAATGGGGCGGAGAGAAAACCGACTATGATGCAGAGGGCGAACGCGAGACGATTTTACGCAACACCGACGCCGATCTGCGCTCGCTCAAAGAGCTAACCGTGCTCGGACTCAAAGGAATAGCAGCTTACTACGAACACGCTTCGCGTCTGGGCTACGAGCAACAAGATATTATTGACTTTATGTGCGAGGCTCTTTCGACCATCGCCGATCCTGATGCCGACCTGCAAACATTGCTCAATACCGTGCTCGCTACGGGTAAATATGGTGTAGATGTGATGGCTTTGCTCGATCGGGCAAACACTTCTTCATACGGCAATCCTGAAATAACGCAGGTCAATATCGGTGTAGGCACGCGGCCGGGAATCCTTATCAGCGGTCACGATCTACACGATATAGAAGACCTCTTGAAGCAAACCGAAGGCACAGGTATCGATGTTTACACCCACGGCGAGATGCTTCCGGCACACTATTATCCGCAACTGAAAAAGTATAAACACCTTGTCGGCAATTACGGCAACGCCTGGTGGAAGCAGAAAGAAGAGTTTGCCACCTTCAATGGACCTATCGTTTTCACCACGAATTGTATCGTTCCGCCTGCACCTAACGCTGTTTATAAAGACCGAGTATTCACGATGAACTCCACGGGTTACCCCGGATGGAAACACATCGAAGCAGGAACCGACGGACATAAAGACTTCTCAGAGGTCATCGCTCTGGCCAAAACATGCGACGCTCCGACTGAAATCGAGACCGGCCATATCGTTGGCGGCTTTGCACATAACCAGGTTTTCGCCCTGGCCGATAAGATTGTAGAGGCTGTGAAACGTGGAGACATCCGCAAATTCGTTGTCATGGGCGGTTGCGACGGCCGTATGAAGAGTCGCAATTACTATACGGAGTTTGCGCAACAATTACCCAAAGACGTGGTCATTCTTACTTCGGGGTGCGCCAAATTCAAGTATAACAAGTTGAATTTAGGCGACATCAACGGAATCCCTCGCGTGCTCGACGCCGGCCAATGCAATGATTCTTACTCGTGGGCAGTGGTTGCTTTGAAGTTGAAAGAAATCTTCGGGGCTGCCAATATCAATGATTTGCCCATCGCTTTCAACATTGCCTGGTACGAGCAAAAGGCCGTTATCGTTTTACTGGCGCTGCTCAATCTCGGTGTGAAAAACATTCACATCGGCCCCACGTTGCCCGCCTTCGTCTCTCCGGCCGTGCTCAAAGTACTTGTAGAACAGTTCGGTTTGGGCGGCATCACAACCGTTGAAGAAGACCTCAAAACGATGATTGGCTGAGCCGATGTATTTTAAATCGGGCAACAGAAGAGCCTACATAAAGAGCGATTTGTAAGTGCCTGATTCCTACGCACATACAAATCACTCTGCGTTTAACCGTCAATCGCCGTGCAACTAACGGTTAAACGGAGGGTGATTAACCACTAATCGCCGTGCGTTTAATGGCTTTTTGCAGAGCAAGTAACCATTAATTGAAATGAGATTTGTATCTGATTAAAAATCAACCAGATACAAATCTATTTTTATTTGTGTTCGTTTGCCGTTTTATCCGAAAAGTAATCGACAAGCAACCGGTCGTTCATCGCCCGTTATCCGTTGAATATCGGAAATACTTATAGCCGGTATCGGCTTTATCCAATGCCGATGTTTTTCTGCATTCCGGATTCTCCGTACCTTTGCAAAAGAAATCAAATTACTGTCATATGGATATAATAGAAAACCTTTTCCGTGGTTTCCCGGAGTTGTGGGGAGGTGGAGTTGCCCACTCGGTGATGATACTTTCTTTGGTCATCACCATCGGATTGTGTCTCGGAAAAATCAAAGTGAAAGGCGTTTCGTTAGGAATGGCGTGGATATTATTTGCCGGTTTGGTATTCGGTCACTTCCATTTCGATCTGAACGAACATCTGCTTCATTTCCTGAAAGAATTCGGACTGATTCTGTTCGTCTATTCCATCGGACTCGAAGTGGGACCGGGCTTTTTCTCATCATTCAAAAACGGTGGGCGAACTCTCAACGGATTGGTGACGATGGTGGTTGCATTCAGCATCATCATAGCATTGATTATTTTCTATATAACGGACATTCCGATAACGACTATTGCCGGAATGCTATCGGGTGCGGTGACAAATACACCGGGACTCGGGGCCGCCCAGCAGGCATTCAGCGACTTGCGCCACATCGATGCACCTGAGATAGCCACAGGGTATGCCGTTACTTACCCGATGGGTGTACTTGGCGTGATTCTTTCTTTCATCCTTCTGCGTTATGTACTCAGGATAAACCCCAAAACGGAAGAGGCTGATGCGCAACGCGGGCGCGGCTATTTGGAGGCGATGACAGTGAATACTTTCTCCGTCAAAGTCAGCAACGAGATGGTGGATGGCGATAAAGTGCAGCACATTCAGAAGCTACTCAAGCGCGATTTCATCATTTCCCGTATCCGAAAAGCAGATAGTGAGCATCCGTATGGGGTCGTCGACGGAAACACTCAATTGCATTTGGGAGACGTTTTGATGATTGTTGCCCGTCCGGCAGACCAAGATTCCATCTGTGCTTTGCTCGGAACACCAGTCGAAGAAGATTGGACGAAAGCCGGAAAAGAGTTTATTTCTCGCCGAATCTTGATTACCAAGCCCGAGGTGAACGGTAAATCGCTGGCCCAGTTGCGCATACGCTCTAACTTCGGAGCCAATATCACGCGGGTGAATCGCTCCGGAATAGAACTCGTTGCAGCACCGAACCTACGGCTGCAAATGGGTGATCGCGTGACGGTTGTAGGCAATGAGCTGGCCATCAGTCATACGGAGACAGTGCTCGGAAACTCTATGAGACGGCTCAATAACCCCAACTTGATTCCTATTTTCCTCGGAGTTGTGTTGGGATGTATCCTTGCCAACATTCCGTTTAGGTTGCCATTCATTTCCGAACCGCTGCGACTGGGCCTGACAGGAGGGCCTTTAATCGTGGCTATTCTTATCGGATACTTCGGTCCGAAATATAATCTCGTGACCTATAACACCATCAGTGCCAATCTGATGATTCGTGAAGTGGGCATTTGTATCTTCTTAGCCTGTGTGGGATTAGGTACCGGTCGCGACTTCGTAAGCACAGTTGCCTGCCAGTCGGGGCTCATTTGGGTGGGCTACGGACTGCTGATTACAATCGTTCCTGTACTATTGGGCGGTCTGATTGGTCGTTATGTGTTCCACATTAACTACTATACGCTGATGGGAGTATTGGCCGGTTCCAACACGAATCCACCCGCTCAAGCCTATGCGGGAGATATGACACAAAGCGATTCGCCTGCTGTTGGCTACTCGACTGTTTATCCTTTCGCGATGTTTTTACGTATTATCACGATTCAGATAATGATTTTCGCCCTTGGATAAAGGGACGAATTAAGCCGCGTAATACAGTTGCTCCCGATCCGAAAAACGACAAGGCAAAACGGCGGAATACAAGAAATAATCCGTAACTTTGCCCCGGAACAATGTTAAACAACGTGATGTTATGGAAATCAGACAACTGAAATACTTTCTGAAAGTAGCCGAAACGCTCAACTTTTCAGAGGCAAGTCGCAGGCTATATATCACTCAAAGCACGCTCTCTCAGCAAATCAGCCACCTCGAACAGGAATTAGGCATACCGCTGTTTAAGCGAAACAGTCATAAGGTTTGCCTCACCGAAGCAGGCAAAGAGTTACTGCCTTACGCACAAAAAACAATCATTGCGGCTGACTCTTGTCTCAATCACATCGAGAATTTGAGACAAATGCTCACCGGTGAACTGCATATCGGCGTCACCTATTCATTCAGTACAATTCTGTCTGAGACGTTGATAGACTTTCTTCGGGCACATCCCGGCGTGAAACTCAACATCTATTACCAAACAATGGAGGATCTGATGGAAAAGCTGAAAGCACGAGAACTCGACTTTGTCTTGGCTTTCAAGCCGATCGTAACGGATAAATCAATCGACAGCCGCACAATTTTCAGCAATCGATTGGCAGCAATCGTCAACGCCGGACATCCATTGGCACGACAAACTTCGGTGCAACTGACCGACTTAGAGAGGTATGAACTGCTGCTGCCTTCACGCGGATTGCAGGCGCGGAATACGTTCGAGAAACTGGCAGAAGCTGCAAATCTCAACTTCAAAATCAAAGTTGAGGTTAACAATGTAGACATAATATTCCATCTTTTACATCGAACCAATTACGTAACCGTACTTTCCGAATCGACAGTTGTACGTGAAGAGGGTCTCAAAGCAGTGCCCATCGCGTGCAACGACAATGAGATGGTAGGCTGCATTCACCTTTTGAAAGACTCATATATCAAAAACTCAGCACAGGAATTCATCCGAATGCTCAGCCATTCGACATCGGTCTTTGCCAACTTTGCCCTCAAAGATATCTTATCTTCATCTTCACGCCATTGAGATTTCATATTAATTGTTATGAATTTAATTGACAAAAGACACTCGAGCAAATGTTATCATCCAGAGCGGAAAATTGCATTTATCAACTCAGAAAACGCCTATCAGACATCCGTCAAATACCTTTTCGATTGCAAAAGACAGCATTTGATCCTATGAAAAACCGTGAATGAGCACGCAAAAGAGCCTTATCCGAAAGGCGATAAACACCTTTTCGCCTCATTTTCATAGTCATTTGAATAAGCAGCAGCATTCAATCATCTGATAATCAGCCTGTTCTATTTTCGCCAAAACTCGCATATTTCCAACCGAGTGATTGTTTGTTGAGAAATATCGAAGTATCAACACCACTTTATCATCATAAATTTTGACAATCGGCCGACATTCTTTCTTCTTTCAAAAGATATCATACAGAGTAAAATTCGAAAGTTAAACTCGTGCCCGATATGTATTTCTTAACTGTCACCGATATGTTTTTCGCCATGTGAATAGATATGAAGCTCCTCTCATTTGCTGCAGAAAAGGCAAACGAATCTATGCTGTTTCTCAGATTTTAGTTGTAACTTTGCAAGCAGAGTAACGTTGTTAAGTGTAATCACAATGGAAGACAAGACTGGCGGGAAACGGCCGATATTAAGAAAACCAAGATGGCTTTACACCACGATTGAGAGCGGAGAGAAGTACGGTTTCGTAGAAGAGACGTTGGAAATGAACCATCTTCACACGATATGTAGCAGTGGGAAATGTCCCAATAAAGGGCATTGCTGGAAGATGGGAACAGCTACTTTTATGATTCTCGGCGACAGATGCACTCGCGCTTGCAGGTTCTGTGCCACACAAACGGGGCACCCTCTACCCCCGAATCCTAATGAACCGATGAAGATTGCACGCAGTATCAAAGCGATGAAGCTGCGTCATTGCGTCATCACTTCGGTCGATCGGGATGATCTTCCAGATAAAGGGGCTGCCCATTGGGCCCGAACCATCCGCGAAGTGAGACTTGCCAACCCCGACGTTATCATCGAAATACTCATCCCCGACTATCGAGGAACGAACCTGAATGTCGTTCTCGACGAGCAACCCGACATCGTAGGACATAACTTGGAGACCGTAGAGAGACTTACGCCGAGCGTTCGCAGTAAGGCCACTTACCGTAACAGTATGGGCGTTTTGCAGGAAATCGCCCGACGGAGAATCATTACCAAGACCGGCATAATGGTGGGATTAGGCGAGAAGCAGGATGAAGTCATCACGCTGTTGCACGAGGCTTACGATGCAGGTTGCCGTATGATCACCATCGGTCAGTACCTGCAACCAAGCGAAAAGCAACTCGATGTGCAAGAGTATGTGCATCCTGACGTCTTCGCTTTATATAAAAAGGAGGCGCTACGGATAGGCTTCGACAATGCCGAAAGTGGTCCGTTGGTTCGTTCTTCGTATATGGCCGAGCAATCGTTTATCAGTATGCTGATTCATAAAAAGAAAAAAGCACAAGTTGTTTGACATGTTTATAAAGCACGGAGAGATAAAACTTACCATATCAAACATTGTCCGCATTTCGGCATCAGAGTTTTCCCTGCTCGCCTAAATAACTGTCTTTAAATCCCAAGAAGTAAAGAATGCCGTCGAGACCGATGGTATTGATGCTCTGTTCTGCATTGGCCACGACACGCGGTTTGGCGTGAAATGCAATGCCGAGACCAGCTTCCGCAATCATCGGAAGGTCGTTGGCACCGTCCCCTACGGCAATAGTCTGCGCGAGATTCACCTTCTCCACCTGCGCCAAAAGCCGCAAAAGTTCGGCCTTGCGATGGCCGTCCACGATTTCACCGACATAATTTCCTGTCAGTTTTCCATCTTCATCGATCTCCAACTCATTTGCATAGACATAGTCAATACCGTATCTTCGTTGCAGGAATTCACCAAAATAAGTAAAGCCTCCGCTCAAAATAGCGATCTTGTAACCACATCTTTTAAGCACAGACATCAACCGATCGGTTCCTTCCGTTATGGGAAGATGCTCTGCTATGTCCTGCATCACGCTCACATCAAGTCCCTTTAACAAGGCCACTCGCTCTTTAAAACTCTCCTTGAAGTCTATTTCGCCACGCATAGCACGTGCTGTAATGGCAGCCACTTGCTCGCCAACACCGGCCCGTTTGGCCAATTCGTCGATACATTCTGTCTGTATCAGCGTCGAGTCCATATCGAAACAGATGAGCCGACGCATACGTCTGTACATATTATCTCTTTGGAACGAGAAGTCGATTCCTAACGAAGTAGACAACTTCATCAGCTCGGCCTGCAAGTCGGAAGGCGCGTGCGGCGTGCCACGAAGCGAAAACTCGATACAGGCTCGCACGTTACGTTCAGGACGTTTGATGCTCATCCGCCCCGTCAGTCGAAGTATCGAGTCGATATTCAACCCTTGATCGGCAATCACTTTGGTTGCAGCCGCAATCTGTTTAGCCGACAGACTGCGCCCGATAACGGTCAGAATATATCTGTTTTTGCCCTGTTGATTTACCCAATTTTCGTAGTTATCGTCGGTGATGGGGGCAAACCCGATGTTCACTCCGAGTTCGCTGGTCTTAAAGAGCAACTCTTTCATCACATCGCCCGACTGTTTATCGTTGATACGAATGAGCACTCCGAGCGACAGCGAACTGTGAATATCGGCCTGTCCGAGATCTAATATCTGTGCATCGTGGTGTGCAAGAATCTCCATTATCGATGCAGTGAGTCCCGGGCGGTCCTGACCGGTAATATTAATCAGTATTTGTTCTTCTCTATTATTCATCTTTCCCATATCTGCTTTGCTTTTAGTCGCGAAGTTAATGGATTCTTGTAAAATATCCAAATAATAATTCTTAATTCGCGTTTCAGCATTTATAATTCTTCTTCGCCCCCTAAATTAAGGAGACAAGGGGCTGTAATCAGAGAGTCACTGTGGTTTAAGAGGGAAGCCAAAAGAATATAAATAAATTTAGCTTTGTATATAACTAATTCTCAACTACATACAAATCTATTCCTATTTAACGGTTAAACGCATTATGACTAACGGTTAAATGGCGTGCGTTTAACGGCTTTTCGCAGTGTGACTAACGGTTAATTGCACGGTGATTAATGGTTAATTAGGAATAAATCTATATCTATTTGATTTTCAATAAGATACAATTCTCATTTAATTCTAATCCTATATTTCCCCGTTTGAGATGCAACGGACCTGCATCTTACTGTGGACCGATACGCCGAATTAGGGAACAATAAAACGCAAATAATTGAAAAACTATTTGGTACATTTACATTTTTGTCGTACTTTTGCACAAAGATAACTAAAAGAGGGTATAATAAATAAACCAAATAACGATAACAAACAAGCATCTATATATACTAATAAGGGTATTTAGGAGCATTAAACTTTAAACCGCAATCAGCCTAACTGAGTTACATTTGACAGACAACAATAATCGTGTTTTGTGAGAAACGTATGCCGGCAGACAGTTTGCCGACTGCGAAATCAGTGCGGCACGCGTAAAAAGAGATATCTTAAACAACATTACATTACATTCACTAACATCATTTATGAAGAAGGAAAAGATCCTAACATTAGCCGTTCTTTTGCCTTGTCTGTGCATAAATGCATCGGCCAAAAGTTCTGCCCACATCAGTGGCAGCAACTCGGCAAGATACGTTTTGGCACTGGCGGCGAACGGTCCTCGCACTACTGCGAGCGGAATGCGTATGCTGCCGGCAGACGGCAACGTAAAAGTTACGGGTGTGGTAACGGACAACACCGGTGAGACTGTCATCGGAGCGACCGTCAGAGTAAAAGGAGTACAAGGCGGCACTGTGACCGATCTAGACGGGAAATTTACCATTTCAGCCCCCGCAGGAGGCGTCCTCGTAGTGAGTTATTTAGGGTATAAGACCCAGGAAGTGACTGTTCCGGCTAACGGCCGACTCTCAATCGTCCTGCAACCCGAGTCTCGTCAGATCGAAGAAGTGGTGGTAACGGCCCTCGGTATCAAGCGTTCAGAGAAGGCGTTGAGTTACAATGTACAGAAGGTTGGTGGCGAAAGCCTCACCACAGTGAAGAGTGCCAACTTTATGAATTCGCTTTCCGGCAAGGTGGCCGGCGTCAACATCAATGCTTCTTCGGCCGGAATGGGTGGCGCAACACGCGTCGTTATGCGCGGTCCGAAGTCGCTTACGCAGAGCAACCAGGCGCTGTACGTCATTGACGGTGTGCCTATCACCAACACGTCTCAGGGTGACAAGTCAAGCAATATCTATGCAAACCAACCGGGATCAGAGGGTATTGCCGACCTGAATCCGGAAGACATCGAGTCTATCAGCGTATTAAGCGGTCCGGCCGCAGCTGCTCTTTACGGTTCGGCCGCAGCTCAGGGCGTGATTATGATCACAACAAAGAAAGGTAAAGAGGGGAAGGTGAGCGTAACGATCAGTCATAGTTCGCAGTTCGCCAATCCGTTCAAGATGCCCGAATTCCAGAATGAATACATCAACAGACCGGGTGAAGTGAAGTCTTGGGGGCCGCGTACGGCATCGGCTTACGGCAAATACGACCCGAAGAATTTCTTCAATACGGGTACCAACATACAGAATAATGTAGCCTTGACAACGGGTACCGACAAGAACCAAACCTATCTTTCGGTGGGTACGACGAACGCTTCGGGAATCATTCCCAATAACAAATACGATCGTTACAACTTCACTTTCCGTAACACCACATCGTTGCTGAAAGATCGGATGACTGTCGATTTCAGTTTCAACTACATCAAAGAGAACGACCGTAACTTAACGGCGCAGGGCCAATATTTCAACCCGCTGACATCGACTTATCTTTTCCCACGCGGCGAGAGCTTTGATGCCATCCGCACATTCGAGATTTTCGATCCTGCACGCGGTATCCACGTGCAGAACTGGAACTATGGAGATGCGCTCAAAATGCAGAACCCTTATTGGGTGGCTAAGCGTATGAACCGCACCAACCAGCGCAATCGCTATATGGTAAGTGGTAGTATTAAGTACAAGATTACAGATTGGGTGGACATCACCGGACGTCTGCGTTGGGACGATGCAGCTACCAAACAGGAAGACAAACGCTATGCTTCAACTATCGATTTGTTTGCACACTCGAAGTACGGATTCTATGGTTACGATAAAATCAACGACCAGTCGCTCTACGGCGATTTGATGTTCAATATCAATAAGTCGTTCGAGACTTTCTCTATTGCATCCAACTTAGGTGGCTCTTTTTCACGAACCAAATATGATGTAACCGGTTTTCAGGGTGGTTTGAAGGCTCCGTCGAATATCTTCACGCCTAATTCCATCGATTATGGAACACCTACCAATGATAACCGTCCTATCTATGATCACAACAGGCACTATATTAACTCGCTCTTTGCAAACGTCGAATTGGGTTGGCGCAGTATGCTTTTCCTCACGCTGACAGGTCGTAACGACTGGGATTCGGCACTCGACGGCACCTCGCACGAGTCGTTCTTCTATCCTTCTGTGGGTGCTTCGGCTGTCATCTCATCAATGGCGCAGTTGCCGGAGTTCATCAATTACTTGAAAGTTCGCGGCTCGTGGGCATCGGTTGGTTCAGCTATCAAGCCTAATATCACGTCTAAATGGCGTTACGAATACGACCCGAGGTCGGGCACTTACAGGACAGTGACTTACAAATTCCCTAAAACTTTCTATCCAGAACGTACCGATTCGTGGGAAGCCGGTATCACAGCACGCTTCTTTAAGAATGCTTTGACGTTGGATCTGACGCTCTATCAGTCGAACACTCGCAAACAAACGTTCCTCCGTTCCATTACAGCGGCCGAAGGTTATAATGCAGAATACATCCAGACCGGTAACGTACGCAACCGCGGTATCGAGCTAACTATCGGTTATAACAAGTCTTGGGGTGAGTTTGATTGGAGCAGTTCGCTGACTTACAGTGCCAATCGCAACAAGATTATAGACCTTCTTGACGATCCCAATGAGGTAGTAAAGCAAGGCGGTTTGAGCGGAGCCGAAGTCATTTTGAAGAAAGGCGGCACAATGGGTGACATCTATACGAGTACTGATTTCAAGCGCGATGCAGAAGGAAATATCGCTCTCGACTCAAAAGGTAACGTCATTCAGGAGAACCTTTCCAATCCGCAATATCGCGGTTCAGTATTACCGAAAGGCAATATAGGCTTCTCCAACGATTTCAGTTGGCGTGGTTTCAACCTTGGTTTCGTCATTACAGCTCGGTTCGGAGGCATCGTTCTCTCGCAGACACAGGCTCTTCTCGACGCTTACGGTGTATCTAAAGCTTCAGCAAAGGCCCGTAATGCCGGCGGTGTTCCCGTCAACACTGGACGCATTCCAGCCGAAAACTATTACTCGGTAGTAGGTGGCGACAACCCAATTTGGTCTGAATACATTTACAGTGCCACCAATGCACGCCTGCAAGAAGCACACATCGGCTACACATTCCCGCGCAAGATGCTCGGTGGAACAGAGTTGTCGTTGGGCTTGACGGCTAACAACCTCTTTATGATTTACTGCAAGGCACCGTTCGATCCCGAGTCAACTGCGTCCACAGGAACCTACTATCAGGGTTTCGACTACTTTATGCAGCCGAGTCTCCGCACGTTAGGTTTCAACATAAAGTTGAAGTTTTAAGCAACCACATATATAATGTATAGACAAGATTGATATGAAATACAACAATATAAGCAAAGCTTTCGCCTCTTGTGCAATCATTGCTGCGGGTTTCGGAGCATTGACTTCGTGCACCGACGGCTTTGAGTCGGCCAACCGACCGGGTACAAAAGCGTCGGCCGAAGAGCTCAAACGAGACAACTATATCACAGCATCCTTCATCACACAGATGCAGAATGAGGCGTTCCCCGAGCAGGAAAACGCTTACCAAATGAATATAGACCTCATCGGAAATTACCTGGGTCGCTATATGACTTACGCCAACAACGGCTTCGCCGAGAAGAATTTCGCACGCTTCAATGCCCCCAACAGTTGGGTGCGTTACCCTTTCAAGGATGCAATGCCGAAGGTAGTCTCAGCCTTTAACGAGGTTGCCCGCCTGACCAATCGCCAGGGAATCAACTACGCTTGGGCACTAATTCTGCGTAGTCAGGAGTTTCTTCGCCTGACGGATATGTACGGACCACTACCCATCGGAGCCGAAAGCGACCCCAATGCGTATTCTTCTCAGGAGAAAGTTTACAAGCATTTGATTGCTTGTCTCGATACGGCCACTACGATTTTACAGCCTTTATTGGCTGCAAATCCTGACTTGAAGTCGAGCGAAGAGTATGATAAAGTATACGGAGGAAAGTTCAGTAGCTGGCTCAAATTTGCCAATTCGCTGAAGCTCCGCATTGCAATCCGCATCCGTTACGTTGATCCAGCGCTCGCAAAGCAGGTCGGTGAGGCTGCCGTTAAGGCCGGCGTGATTACGGAAAACGCCGAAAACTGTGCCATCACATATATTCCCAACGGACAATATAAGACTTCCGTAGAGTGGGGTGACAGTCGGGCGTGCGCTGATTTGGAGAGTTTTATGACAGGATTCAAGGATCCTCGCATCACGAAATACTTCAATACGCCTGCCACTTCGGGCTCGCGCGAAATTATCGGATGCTTAGCCGGTGCCAAAATCGGTAACAAAGCTAATGCCGATAAACTCTATTCGGCAGCCAATGTCAAGCAGAACACGCGCGGCGTGTGGTTAACCGCAGCTGAAATGGCATTCTGCCGCGCCGAGGGTGCATTGATCGGATGGAGCGGAATGGGCGGAACAGCCCAGTCGCTGTATGAAAAAGGCGTGAAGCTTTCATTCGATCAGTGGGGTGCTTCAGGTGCAGATGCTTACCTGGCAGATGCTACCTCTACCGAGGCTAACTATCAAGACGCCAACGGCGGATATGGACATGACGAATCGGCAGTGAGTACCATCACCATCAAATGGGATGACTCGGCATCCGACGAGGTGAAACTCGAGCGTCTGATTACGCAGAAATGGATTGCACTTTTTCCCGAAGGACAAGAGGGATGGAATGAAATTCGCCGCACAGGTTACCCAAAAGTCTTCCCCGTTGCACAGAGTACGGGCAGCTATAACATACGCGTGCCGAACCGAATCCCATTCGATAACGATGAGACCATCAACAATGCGGCCAACTATGTCAAAGCAGTCGAACTCTTGGGCGGTGCCGATGACTATGCAACCAAAATGTGGTGGCAGAAGAAATAATTGTAAAACGTAAAACGAATATACACAATGAAGAATATATTGAAGACGTTTCTGTTATCTGCCTGCGGCGTAATGGCCCTATCGTCTTGCAGCGATTGGACCGACACAGAGATTAAAGACCCGGCAGATTTAACAAAAACCAACAAGAGCGAAGCCTACTATGCGCAGCTTCGCGAATACAAAAAGAGCGATCACCAGATGTCGTTCGGCTGGTTCGGAAACTGGACCGGTAGCGGCGTTGTACTTGAAAACTCACTTGCCGGACTGCCCGACAGCACCGATTTCGTTTCTCTTTGGGGCAACTGGAAGAATCCGTCGGAGGCCCAATTGCGTGATCTTCGTTTCGTACAACAAACCAAAGGTACGAAAGCTCTTATCTGTTTCCTCGTCTTCGACATAGGAGATCAGATCACACCAGAGATTCCCGCAGATAAGAAAGCAGCCGGAATGACTTTTAAGGAATGGCGACACAAGTTCTGGGGATGGGGTAAAGACGAAGCATCTCAGCTCGCAGCAACCGAGAAGTTTGCAAATGCCATCTGCGATACGATTGACAAATACAACTACGATGGTTTCGATATTGATGCCGAACCCAGCTATGCGCAACCCTTTGCAACCGATAGAGAGCTTTGGGAAAACAAGAAGGTAATGACCAAGTTTGTGCAAACGCTCTCGAAACGAATCGGTCCCAAGTCGGGCACTGGCCGTTTGTTGGTGGTCGACGGAGAGCCCGAAGCATTCTTAGATTCACTCGGTTCGCATTTCGATTACTTCATTTTGCAGGCGTATGGCGGCAGTTCTAACAGCGGTTTGAATGGACGCTATGCCCGACAAGTCGAACATTTCAAGGCATATCTTACTCCCGAGCAAGTAGCCAAGAAGCTGATCGTCTGTGAAAACTTCGAACGTTACGCCAGCTCCGGCGGTGTAAACTTCACAACTCCGGATGGAACTGTGGTGCCGTCGCTGCTTGGTTTCGCTTATTGGAGCCCCGAATACAACGGTAAGTCTTATCGAAAAGGAGGCGTAGGAACCTATCATATGGAATATGAATACGGTTCGTCAGCAGCCGTTACTTATCCTTTCCTGCGTCGGGCCATTCAAATTATGAACCCGTCTGTTCACTAATCACTAAACAACAAACAAAATGAAACACAACATAGCATCATTGATACTGTGCGGAATGACGGCCGGAACCCTTGCGCTCTCATCGTGCAACAACGCCGAATATTCCGTATTGACCAATCAAGCCTATATTGCACAGACGCAGACAGATGGTAATACGTCTGTCAAAATCACACTCGGTAAAGAGGCAGTGACACAAGAACTGAACGTGCGTCTCTCTGATCCGACCGACGAAAAATGCACGTTTGAGATTGCAGCAGACACTGCCGCCGTCACGGCTTTTAATCGACGCAACGAGACATCGTACAAAGCGCTGCCCGCAGATCAGTTCAGTCTCTCTACAAGCGAGATTTCGATCGAGCCCGGACAGTCTGCTTCGCAGGCGCTGAAACTCACCGTTAACCCGCTGAGTGCTACTTTAAAGAAAAGCGGAGAGAAGTATGCCGTAGCGCTGAAACTCGCAAGTAAGGACGGTCGTAAGAACGTCTTGGCATCCGGGAGCACCATTGTCTATATCTTAGATCAAGTTGTTATCCAGCCCGTTCCTGTCATCAACAGCACCCATAACATCCATTTCACGATGCGAACCGAACTCGCCCTCACCGAGTGGACATTGGAGATGTGTGTTAATATGAGTCTGCTGGGTAAGACAATCGGCGCCTATAACAACCAAGCTTTATTCGGAGGATGGGCTCCCAAGGGTAAAGACGGCGAGATTTATACTCGCTTCGGCGATGCCCCCATCGAAGGAAACCGACTCCAAATCAAGACACAGGGCACACAGATGAATAGTAAAATGCTCTTTGAAGAGAACAAATGGTACCACTTGGCATTTGTTTGCGAAGGCAAAAAACTTTCTCTTTACGTCAACGGTGCGCTCGACTCGTCGATGGATTTACCCGGAAAGGTGACCAATTTGGCTAAGAATATCAACTTCGGTAACACCGATTACCTCAGAGCCAATGTGAAAGTGAGTGAATTAAGACTATGGACCAAGGCCCGCACACAGTCTGAGATCGTCAACAATATGTATTCGTGCACTCCGAAAACGCCCGGACTCGAGGCTTATTGGAAGATGAACGAAGGCAAGGGCGACATCATTAACGACGCTACCGGACACGGGAACACGGGTAAAGTGGTATCTGTTCCCGAATGGATTCAGGATGTTCGCATCGACGGCAAGTAATCAATCAACAAACCATTAGATGAAAATGAAAATGATAAAACAGATCATAAAGAAAACAACTCCCGCCCTGTTGGCACTGCCCTTACTGTTAGCGGCCTGCCAGAGCGACCCCGAAGTGGGCAGCACACTGTATCCCACGCCGGCCGAAAACTATGATGCCAAGGCATATATCAATACCAATACGCCCAAAGGCAACAACTTCTCGCTCCGTGTTTTCCAGACACCCGCAGGGCCAATCGTGCCTAACGACACCGCCGTTTTTTATGTAAAGCTGAACAAACCGGTAGCACAGGACGTGAAAGTAACTGTCAAGGAAGCGCCGTCTGCGGCTGTCAAGAAAGATGGAGCAGTCGTAATGGATGCCGGTTCCATCGACATTCTCAACGCCACCGTTACCATAGCCAAAGGTGAAATGCGATCTGCGGCTCCCGTAAAAGTGGTGATCAAGAAAGGAAAAAGCATTGACCAATTAGCAGCCGGCGGCAAAAATGGTGTTACGGCAGTGATGATCGAGTCGGCCGAAGGTGTTGCTGTGGGCACAAATTATAATAAAGTGCAGATCAATGCTGACGTACGGTCTACCAATATCGTACCAAACGGCAAGATGGACGGTCTCACCGAGATTCCCGCTTCGTCTTTCGGACTCTATGATACCTATAATCGCTCGCTCAGTCAGCTGGTCGACGGCGATATGGAAACCTATTATTCCATCTATCTCAGATACAATCCCAAGTTGATATTCACCTTCGGAAGCGGTGTGTCTGTGGCCGGAATCACCATTTATCCTACGACATACGGGAGCTATTCAGAGTATTTCCTGACACAGGTACGGGTCGAAACGAGCAAAGATTGGAAAACGTGGACCGACCAAGGAACCATCACACTCTCCGGAGTTGATGCGCCGACACCGCTCCATATTCGCTTTTACAATCCTGTAACGGATCCTTATATCCGTGTAATTCCACTTAAAACTTATACCGGTGGATATATGGCTATCGGTGAAGTGAAAGTCTATCGATAAACGTATGCGGCCCAATGGCCACACCATTTATGATCCCCCGCACTGCTTTCGAGCGTGCGGGGGATTTTCGTTTATCGTTTTCGGCAGGGATAATAGCACTTACAACTTGTCGTTCTCATAAAAAAGCAATACCTTTGCAGGCATTTAAAACAAAACGAAAATGGACAAAACAACCATCAAGGGATATAGTAACGCAATTCTCTCGGCCGCCTCTTTCGGTCTGATTCCACTCTTCACGATTCCCATTCTGAATGAAGGGATGGGGTCGTCATCCGTTCTGATGTATCGATTTGCATTCGGATGTCTGATAATGTTGGGCGTATTAATGTTCAATAAAACGCGAATGTACATCGGCTTCGGCGATTTCCTGCGCATTCTCTTTTTATCATCCCTCTATGCAGTGTCGGCTATTGCCTTGCTCGAAGGTTACAAATATATGCCCGGCGGCATAGCTACCACATTGCTCTTTTCCTATCCCGTATGGACGGCTTTACTCTCGATAGCTTTTCTCCACGAGCATCTCTCTCGGCGAACAACTATTGCCATCATCCTTGCCGTAGGCGGGGTGGCATTACTTTCGGGGTTAGGCGGAGGCGGAGAAATCAAGTCTTTCCTCGGACCTGTATTTGAAATGTTGGCAGGATTGCTATATGCCGTCTATATGGTGACATTTCCTGTGATAAAAGTTCGCAAGATGCCATCGTTGAAACTCACATTTTACATCTTCTTTTTCACGATGATTTTGATGCTGTTTTACACCTCGTTCACCACAGGTCACATCCAACCCATCTCCTCACCACAAGCTTTTTTCAATCTTGTAATGCTCGGTTTGTTCCCCACGGCAATCAGTAACGTTACACTGATTATCGCCCTTAAACAGACAAACAGCACAATGGTAGCGGTTCTTGGAGCCTTTGAACCGATGACGGCAATGGTTATCGGCATCCTCGTTTTCAACGAACACCTCACCGTTCCCATCGTTTTCGGTTTCCTGCTCATCATTATTTCCGTGCTGCTTTTAGTGTTACGCAAACGCGTTGCATCTCAAACAAGGAAATAATAGAATCAGAATTGGATGGAACTTATATTGCATTGAAAATCAAACAGATATAATCCCAATTACAACTAACGGTCAATCATCGTGCATTTAACTATTAATTACCGTGCGAAATACCGTTAAACGCACGGCGTTTAACCATTAATCAGCGTGCAAGTAACCGTTAATAGAAAAGGGATTTATATGTAGCTAAAAATCAAGCACATACAAATCCCCTTTTATTTATGGTTTTAACGGATGAATGATAAGAGATAAGAGATGAGTGTTTATATGCTTTTTTGAGAGTGGATATACCGATCCGCCCCTACAAGTTAGCTATGATATCTTTCTGTTTAAAAGATAATCAAAGTCCTCTCAACTCTCGATTTTCAATTCTTAATTATCACTTAACTTATCCGTAGATAATCTTTCCTTCTTCGTCTTTATAGGCATCGAAATCTTTACTGTACTGATTCATCGCTCGAAGACTCATTCCCATATTCGAGAAACCACCGTCGTGGAACAGCGTTTGCATCGTAACCTTACGCGTCAAATCGCTGAACAGCGTTACGCAATAGTCTGCACAGTCGTCTGCCGAGGCGTTACCTAACGGCGACATCTTATCTGCAAAGTCCATCATATTATCTATATCCTTGATTCCTTTGCCTGCTGTCGTGGGCGTGGGAGACTGCGAAACGGTGTTGATTCGCACGCTTTTCTCACGACCGTAGATGTAACCGAAACTGCGGGCAATGCTCTCCAAGAGGCTCTTTGCATCCGCCATATCGTTGTATCCGAAGAAAGTGCGGTGCGAAGCAATGTAAGTCAGCGCCACAACAGAACCGTATTCGGCAATGGCATCCGTCTTTTTGGCTGCTTGCAACATCTTATGAAATGAGATAGCAGATATGTCTAACGTCTTGTTCAGCCAGTTATAATCAAGGTCATCGTATGTTCTGTGCTTCCGAACGTTAGGACTCATCCCGATGGAATGTAGTACAAAATCGACTTTTCCGCCCAAAACGTCCTGCGCTTTGACGAAAACGTTCTCCAAATCATCATAGTTCGTGGCGTCGGCAGCGATAATCGGTGCATTGATCTTATCTGAAAGCTCGTTCAACTCGCCCATTCGGAGCGCCATTTCAGTGTTACTCAAAACAATCTTGGCACCTTCTTCGGCACAGCGTTCAGCTACTTTCCAGGCGATAGACATATTGTTCAATGCGCCGAAGATGATACCTCTTTTACCTTTTAATAAATTGTAAGCCATAATCTTCTTATATATTATCCGCTGCAAAATTACCTCTTTTATGGCGAAATACCAAAAAAGAGGAAATATAAAACAATATGTCGGCCATCAATACGCTACAACCAACGTTTGGCGCGGCTGTAAACGGATGTCTCGGTCTAAGCGGATCGAGGTGCCGGTGAGAATATCTGTGCCTTCGGTGGCGGCTCCGATGACTTCTGCATAACGCACCACAGGCATCACTGCAGCCTTATTTGTACCGTTGAGAATGGTCAGAACAGTACGCCCTTGATAACGACGTGCAATGACATAAACGCCCTCATAGGGAAGAAACTGCGTCTGTCGGCCTCGCGAAATTACATCATTTCCCTTGCGCCAATGCAACAATTGGCTCAACCAAGAGAACATTTCGTTCTCCGCTTCGGTGCGACTGGCAGCGGTGAAAGCATTGCGCTTATCGCCCGGAAAGCCTCCGGGGAAGTCTTTACGCACGTTACCGTCGGTCACTTCTTTCGTTCCATTCATCAAGATTTCAGTCCCGTAATAGAGCTGGGGAATGCGATTCATCGTGAGCAAGAGCGCCAATGCCTGTTTCAAAGCAGGCACATTCTGTCCCGATCCGAGGAATCTGTCGGTGTCGTGGTTCTCTATAAAGGCCATCACCGATGATGGATCGGGATAGAGATAATCGTAAACCAGACTATTATAAACACGGTTATAGCCCTTCCACCAGCCGTCGGTCTCTTCGTATTTAGCTTGATTCAGCTTATCGAAAAAGCTGAAATCCATCACTGTTTTGAGGTAACTATTGATCGTGGATAACCGCGAATCCTTTTGCCAAGCAGCTGTATATGCAGGCTCGGTAACCCACGTTTCGCCTACGGTATTAAAGTTGGGATACTCCCAATCAATAGCTTTCATCCACTCAGACATTGCTTTTCGGTCGGCATAAGGATAGGTATCCATTCGTATTCCGTCAATTCCTGCGGTCTCGATCCACCATTTACTATTCTGAATCAGGTATTTGATAACGTGCGGATTACGCTGGTTGAGATCGGGCATTGTGGGTACAAACCAGCCGTCTACGGTCTCCTGTTTATCTATTTGGGATGCATACGGATCGAGTACAGGCGTCAGTTTGTAACTGGTTTGCGAGTATTTGCCGCCTTGCAAATACTCGGGCGAATTGAACCAATCCTTCGATGGAACATCAACAAGCCACGGATGGTCTTTCCCGCAATGGTTAAAGATCATATCCATCACCACTTTCAAGCCCCGTTGATGGGCTTCGTGAATGAGATTTCGATACTCTTCGTTGGTTCCGAAACGCGGATCTACCCGATAATAGTCGGTCGTTGCATAGCCGTGATAGGTGCTTTGCCCATCGCGATCGGGTGAATTGTTTTCCAAAACAGGCGTAAACCACAGCGCTGTTACACCCAGTTCGTTGAAATAATCGAGGTGTTTGCGAATGCCTTCAAGGTCGCCTCCGTGTCGTAAACTGGGCTGATTGCGATCCACACGATAGGGCTTCAGCCCTTTGATAGGATCTTTCTGTTTGCCGCCTCGCGCAAAACGGTCAGGCATCAGCATATAAAGCACGTCGGCATTGGTAAATCCGCGACGGTCTTCTCCGCTCATCTCGCGGGCCCGAAGTTCGTATTTCACTTGCCGTTTAGCACTTCCCGAAACAAAATTCAACGGTACAACGCCAGGCTTGGCAGCACTTACATCGAGGTAAACAAGCAGATAATCGGGGTTATCTAAACGTACAACGCTGTCTACTTTAACACTTTGGTTACCTGCCGTTACCGTGCAATTGCGAATATCTTTGCCGTAAACCATCAGCTGTAAAGACGCATCTTTCATTCCCGCAAACCAATAGGCGGGATCGATTCTATCGATATTTACAGCAGCCTTAGCCATCATATTCATTGCTATGAGGGCAGAAAGAAAAAGCCATTTCATTATTTTAAGTTTATAAGTCTACAAGTTTATAAGTTAGGAAGGGGCTACATTCGATAGAGAATCAGCGCCGATTGCGGATCAACTTCTACTTTTCCACCTTCCATTTCGCCTAAACCGCGCTCGTCTATCACACCATCGCAGGCCACGACTGTATACTGACCGGCCGGAATCTCGATCATCTTTGCATCCTTATTAGCATTCAGAATGACGATGATATCACGCCATTCATCGCCGCCGGCATTATCTTTTAGTCGGAAACCGACCACACATGGCTGCGTGGGTAAGAACTCTAAGTGACGCTGAACGAGGTCTGCATTGCCCAACCGAAAGGCCGGATGGTGCTTTCGAAGCTGTATCAGCGACTTGTAATAACGGAAAACCTGTGGGTATTTTGCCAAGTTTTGCCAATCGAGCCGGTTGATGCTGTCGGGCGAATTGAAGCTGTTGTGTACGCCTTTCTTATCCCGAAGCATCTCCTCTCCACACAAAATGAAAGGCACTCCTTGTGAAGTGAGCACGGCAGTCTGCGCTAACAGATCCAAGCGAATCAGTTCGTCGTCGGTGATTTTGGGCACACTTGCACGCAGCCTGTCCACAAGACACATATCGTCGTGACAACTTACGTACGCTATCATTTGTGTAGGCGATGTGGCCCAAGGTGCTTTTGTGTAGTTGACTTGCGCATAATCGACCTGCGGATGACGAATAACACCGACGATTCCGGCCTTGATACTTTCCTCTGAACCGGCTAAACCGGCCAGGAAAGCACCCTTGTGATCGTCCGAGAAAGGTCCTCTCAGGGCATCGCGAAGCTCATCTGAAAAGGCTGCGATGCCCGGAAGCTGACTGATATGTGCTTTGACGGCCAATTTTTCGATGGGAAGTGCACAGCCTCCGGCGCTCCATCCCTCGCCATATATAAATAAGGTAGGATCTATTTCACTGGCAGCGCGGCGCACGGCATTCATCGTTTCGATGTCGTGAATACCCATCAGATCGAACCGAAAACCGTCGATGTGATACTCTTTGGCCCAAAAACGTACCGACTCTATCATAAAGCGGCGCATCATTTCACGCTCGCTGGCAGTCTCGTTGCCACATCCCGACCCGTCAGAATAAATGCCGTCGGTACGCTTGCGATAGTAGTAGTCGGGGTAAGTACGCTGAAAACCGCTGCCATTTATATCGAACGTGTGGTTATAAACCACGTCTAAGATAACGCGAATACCGGCTTTATGCAAAGCCTGCACCATCTGTTTGAACTCACGGATACGCACGGCGGGGTCGTAAGGATCAGTAGAATACGAGCCTTCGGGCACGTTATAGTTGAGCGGATCATAGCCCCAGTTGTATTGAGGAGTATCAAGTCTCGTTTCGTCAACTGATGCATAGTCGAACGAAGGCAGCAAATGAACGGCGTTAATGCCCAACTCCTTTAAATGATTGATGGCTTGTGGTTCGGTCAAAGCTAAGAATTTACCCTTGTGTTTGATGCCCGACGTAGGCGAAATAGAGTAGTCGCGGTGGTGCATTTCATAAATAACGAGGTCGGCGGGCGACTTCAATGCCGGTCGAACATCGTGTTCCCAGCCCACAGGATCAGTCTCTCCGAGCGGCAAAATAGCACCACGCTTACCGTTGACACCTACTGCACGGGCAAAGACTCCGGGTGTTTCACCTCGTCCGAGACTTGGAATCTCAAACGTATAAAAGCGATTTCGCCAGTCGCCTGGTACTGAAACTTCCCATCGATCAGCACCAGTCGATTTCATCTTAACGGTTTTCAACGGTGTGCCAGTGAGTCCATCGGCATACAATCTGACCACAATACGCTTGGCATTCGTGGGTGCGAAGAGTCTGAAAACAGTCTTTTTCTTACTGTATATCATCTCTTCAAAGGGCTGTCCGGCCGTCGTCTGGCCGATGATCAGCGACAAAAGACCCGTGAAAAACATTTTTCTTATCAGCATCGTTATATCTGTTTAAATTCTCCGTTACCGTATATCCTCCAACGATTAACCGTTAAACGCACGATAATTAACTGTTAAACGCAAGGCGAAAAGCCGTTAAATGGCGTGCGAAAAGCATCTAATCGCAAGGCGAAAGACTGTTAGTTGCAATGCTGTGGACGGATAAGCGATGAGAGATAAACGGTGAGAGGGGTGTCTCTTAACAGCGAGAGAACACGCCGACGCGCCCCGACAAGAAGTCAAAAGCAATGGCTCAACTCCTTAATTTCCGATGTCTTAACTCCTAATTACTTCTCCCACTCTGCTCCACCAACTCTGAGATGTTGTCGCGGAAATCGCGATCGGCAATAAGATCCTCGATGTTTACATGCATCCGATAGCGCCAATAGTGCTTCGGATTGGCCGGAATATTGATGCGTTCGGCATCAGGATCGGCAATGCGTAGCCGTTCGTCAATGGCCATCCAGTCTTGGATGCTGAAAATGCAAAGCATTGACGGAGAGGCGAGATGGTTTGAAAGGATGTCGCGTGCAAGCCAACCGGGCAGCGGTTGAGGTGCGGCACCCCCGCGATAGAGCATCGAATTATAGTAGATTTGCGTGCGCTCGCGGTCTTCTTGCCACCATTGGCGCAGCGTCGGGGTGTCGTGACTGCTGATGGTACATACACTTCGGTATGGGTTATGCGCCAAATTGCCGAACCGAACACTTGAATCCTTGGGCATAGATTGCAATTCGAGGCTGAGAATGCGCAATTTATTCATCACCCACGACACACAATCGGGCACCATTCCAAGGTCTTCGGCACACACCAACATACGTGTTGCCTCAACGAGTCGCGGTAGTTTCTTCATCGCTTCATAGTACCAGAACCGGTTGTTACGCCTATAATAATAGTCGTTATAGATGCGATTGAAGATTGTTTTATCACTGTCGTAAAGAGCTTCGTAAACAAAACTGAACTGAACGGATATGCGGGGATGGAACTTATCACGGTCTTTGCGGTCGCGAACGAACAGCACATCGCTGATGAGTGCATACAAACCGTCGCGAATCTGAATGTCCGTTGCCGACAACTTACCCTCGAACGCAGCCTCGACTTTGCGTTGCGTGTCGTATTCCGGCCGTAAATCGTAGATGTCATCGTGTGTATGAACGAGGTACTTTGCTTTTACTTCGGCAGCGTGCCGACCGAAAACGCGATCTAAAACCCAGTCGGCAATGAAAGGTTTGGTAAACTGTTGTTCCTGGAAATACAGTCCGTAAGCCTCTATCTCATCACGAGTCATTCCCAACGAGGGTGAGAACTGACCCAGTAAACCGTGTACCGAGTCGATAGGTATCTCCCAAATGCGGAAAAATCCGAGTACATGGTCAATGCGATAAGCATCGAAATACTTGGCCATTGCTTTAAAACGGCGCACCCACCAGCGGCAGTTGTCTTTCAGCATAGCATCCCAATTGTAGGTAGGGAAGCCCCAGTTCTGTCCCATTACAGAGAAATCGTCAGGTGGGGCACCTGCTTGTCCGTTGCAATTAAAGTATTTCGGCTCCATCCAAACATCGCAACCGTAACGGCTCACACCAATAGGAATATCTCCTTTAAGGATTACTCCCTTGGCACGTGCATACTGGTGTACGGCCGACATCTGCTCACTGAGCACGTATTGAATGAAATAATAGAATGCCACTTCTTTGAAAACCTTGGTCGAAGCGGTTGTAAGCACCTTGCGATCGGCCTCATCCCACGTGTTGTGTGCAGGCCATTTGTCAAACTCTGCGGTACCATATGCATCGCGAAGGCTGCAATATCGGGCATAAGGAACCAGCCAACGACCGGACTCTTTGAGGAAAGTTTTGAAACCGGAAGACTTCAACACCTTCGTCTTTTCCTGTTCATAGACGGCACGCAAGTAGGCCGTCTTAGCTTCGTTAACACGTTCGTAGTCGATCTGCGGCAGCGAATTGAGTTCCGTTCTCAATTCCTCAAAATGCGTTCTTACGTTTTCGTCTTTGAGCGTAGGTAGCTGTGTGAGGTCGACATACTGCGGATGAATAGCGAAAATACTGATACAGCTATACGGATAAGAGTCTGTCCACGTGTGGGTAGTGGTAGTATCGTTGATGGGTAACACCTGAAGCACGCGCTGACGGGTAAGAGCTATAAAGTCGATCATCTTTTTCAGATCGCCGAAATCACCCACTCCGAAACTCGTTTTCGACCGAAGCGAGAATACGGGAACCATCGTTCCGGCCAGTTTAACATCGTACAGCGGGAAGAATGCTTGTGAAAGACTATACACCACGACATCACCTGCGCTCATCCGAGGTACTTCCGCCGTTCGATTCATTCCCGTTTCCCATAGCACATCAGCCTTATCAGTGGCGTTGAAAGCAATGAATTTGAATTCGATTTGATGACTTTCAAGTTCCGAAGCATCGAGATCTACCACCCACTCATTGTAATGGTGCTCGCACATCGGAATCATCCGCGCAGGATTCCACGCTCCGAGTGCCTCACCCGCACCCACAATCGCCAGACGATGAGATGTCCTGAGCTGTGGTGCCCGCACCGCCAGACGCAACGTTTTACCAAAACGAGTAACCTTGACATCGGTTTCTCGCCGATGATGAATACACTCCGTAAAAGCCGAACTATACAAATAGGTGTCCTCGGGAATATCGATCCAATGGTCGTAAACGACATAATGCGTGCCGTTGAGCGCAGAGAAATCAAGCCGATGAGCCTCTGTGAGCCATTCGTGAGTTGTTTCTCCGTCAGCATTGAACACGGAGTAATAATAATCTAACCGCGGTTGTAGATCCGCCTGTTTGATATTCATTCGGCAAGTCCAATGCAATCCGTCGGTCGTTACCATTCTATACGCGGTTGTTTCCGCCGTTTCGGCAGTCTCATCAGCCACGACATTGAGAACGAGTTGCTCTCCATAGACTGTTTTATAGTCAATACTGAAATCTAAAATCATTGGTTTAAGTTAGTGAATATGCCGTAAAGTTACACATTATTCACACAGAATCGCTACGCAAAAGCTCTCTAATTGCATCCAGACAGTGTGCAAACGATTGCACGAGTAAGTAACCGACATTGCTTTTTAGTTCCCTAAACTCCGAACTGAGAGATATATTCGGCCTCCCAACTCAGAAATCCAAGAGGACAGCTGATGCCTATTTACCCAACCCACAATCAAAGAAAAATGGCTGAACGTTCTCTCAACGTCCAACCACCAAAATAAATTAGAGAGTTATAATATTCTTTATACAGTGTTTTTTCATTCAAATTCCCACAAAGAAAAGCAGGGTATGCACAAATTAACAGCATACCTCACACTCGGCGAAACAACCGACTCGCCGGTTATTCGTCAGTATTCATCCTCATTGAAAAGGAAGTCCTCCTTAGTAGGATAATCGGGCCAGATGTCTTCGATACTGTCATAAACATCGCCTTCGTCTTCAATTTCCTGCAAATTCTCTAACACTTCAAGAGGTGCACCCGAACGAATCGCATAGTCAATCAACTCGTCTTTCGTTGCAGGCCAAGGTGCATCTTCCAACTTTGAAGCTAATTCCAGTGTCCAATACATATCTCTCGGTTTTCTGATTTATCATTAATTGTGCGTGCAAAAATAAACAATTTTGCGCTATTTGCAAGTACTTTGCCACTTTTTTTCTACTGTATGGGCAACAAAATTCAATTTTCTTGCCAAGACAAACAAATAATCGGAGAGCCGATTCATATAATGGAGAATCTGAGGAGAAAGGCAGACATCCTTGCCACAATCTACCATCCGACGCTCGACTCGCCTGCAAACAGTTCGACAAACGTGAGCCCACGCCGCCTCACGACAGCCTCCGGGAATGATAAAGCTGGTCTGTTCAGGAATTGAGAACACCATCGCATCGATCTGTTCTTCAAGTCTCCGGACGGCACCGTCATCAATAACGGAGACACCCCGACACAGGTTTCCCGGCTGATCGGCAGCCAGATAACTGCCAACGGCAAACAGATCGCACTGAATCTGTTCAACAAACACCCTCACATCTTCATCGGCTGTCAGCGAGACAAGCATTCCAAGATGAGCATTGAGCTCATCCAACGCACCGTAAGCCTCTATTCGTTTGTCACATTTAGCCACCCGTCGGCCCCCGATCAGGCTCGTTGTACCACTGTCGCCAGTCTTGGTATAAATCTTCATCGACACGTCTCAATAATTGATTTTATAATTCCGTTTGTGCATTTTCAAATCGAAAAACACGATTCCGCAGTCTAAAAGGTCGAAAGTAACGCCTGTCCGACTGTCATTCATTATTCGCCGCCACGCCTGCCCCGTTTCCCTCGTGACATCGATATTCATCACCAGCAAAACGGATCGGGATGTAGCTGTTTCGACAAAGGAATCGAACATCGGTCTCCAATCGTCCAGCAATGTCATCAATAACACTTGACAACTGCCAAGTTCAGATCTTCTGTCAGCAGAACAACCCGTCAGCACCTTCGTCTTTCGGCATCCGGCATTGATATACTTCTCATATCTTTGGTTTTTCTCCTGTGCAATCCCCCAACTGCTTGCCTGTATATAGTTCGCCAGCCGCAAACAAAGCCGGCAGCGCTTCAGCTCAGTCTTATCTCTTACGGCCTCTCTATCGTACAACTCCTCATAGGCATAATAAGGATATTTCTCATTGACCACACATCGCACGAACTCGTAGGCAAAGGGAGACTGCACACCGAAGCCATACGAACGAGGAATCCGTAAAAGCCGCCGGAAAGTTTGCCCAAAAATGTTCATACTGCAAAGATACCATAATCCCTGCACTTTACCAAAGGCAACAAATACAAAAGAGTATAAATAAGGAAGGAGAAACGGGATAGAAAAAGGTATAGGGAGGCTTGGTTTGATTCATAGATTCAGATTCATTGTGTCAATAGAATCAGGCTGACTGTGTCAAA